>JANLWJ010000203.1:0-9089 GCA_031364455.1 Actinomycetes bacterium
AGACCCCTTTCGTTTATGTAGTTGATCTTGGCGGTTCCGATGAACAGGTCGTCGTCCGCGTGGTATATGGCGAAAAAAGAAGAGAATTTGCTGTGCCAAAGTTTCTCGACGTATTCGCGCACCTCCGCAAACTCGACCGACTTTAGATATTCCTCGCGGCCGATGTAACGCATGACATCGAGGTCGGAGAGCCAGCCGAAGTACCTCGGGTCCACAAGATGCCGTTCCTCGAAAGGCTCTACACGCACGTACTCCCCGGAGAAACCATTAACGATTGGCATTTCTTGCTGTCTTTTCCCACGTGGCCAGCGGGGTTCCGCTGGCAATGATTTCCTCGCGTGCCTCCGTGAGATTGTCGCTCATGAAGTTGAATAGATTGGCGGTGGATACCGCGGAAACGGATTTCAGTTTGATAGCGTCGCTTAGATGCCGGAAATTGCCAGCGCCACCCGATATGATTACTGGAACGGAAACCCTATCCCCAATCCTCGAGATGTATTCAATGTCAAGTCCCTGTCCCGTTCCGTCCTTGGTGATCGATGTCAGATATAGCTCTCCTGCACCCAATTCCACAGCATGGGCGACCGCTTCGGGCAATGTCATACCAACCGGTCGTGTTCCGTTTTCAATATAGACTTGGCCCTCTTCATTGCCCTGTACGCGTTTGTAGTCTATGGATGCGATGACGCTCTGGCTGCCGAAGCAGGCAACCAGAGCGCGTATCAGACCGTGATCCAGGAAGATCGTTGAATTGACGACCACCTTGTCGGCTCCTGATTTCAATAGGTTCTCTGCATCTTCGACGCGCCTTATTCTGCCGCCAGCAGCAATCGGCATGAAGCAATGCGCTGATATTTTCGCCAAGTTGCCGCAAAACTGCTCCATATCCGAGATGTCACGATCGACATTGAGCACGACGAGTTCATCGATGGAAAAGGCGATGGAGTCGAACTCGTAGTGCTCCATGATCCAATCGAGATCTCCCGCCGCCTGGAGGGTAAAGTTTCGGCTCAACATGAAACGACCCTTCTGGGCAAGTAACGTGAATATCAATCGTTTCTTCAACATATCGGGCCATAGCAGAAATTCCGTAATAGGCGCAATCCGTGGCTCTGGCTTTTTTCCGGATGGAACTGGGTCCCGACGATGTTCTTTCGCGCCACGATGGAAGTGAATGGCATACCATGTGTCGTGGTACCCGCGATGTCATCTCTGTTGCCGACGAGATGGTAGCTATGGGCGAAATAGAAATGGCTGGCGTCGGCAATTCCGGTAAAAATGGGAAGGGGCCTGGCAAAGCGGACCTCGTTAAATCCCATGTGCGGTACTCTTTGATCTATGCTGCCCGTCTCCAGTTGCGTGACCTTTCCCCCGATCAGCCCTAGCCCATTGCAGGCGCCCCCCTCTTCGCCCTCGTCCGCCAACAATTGCATCCCAAGGCAAATGCCGAGAATCGGGGTTCCGAGTTTGGCTGCCGCAACGATCGACTCGGCGATGCCCAAACCGACCAGATTTTCCATCGCCTTCCTGAACGAGCCGACTCCGGGGAGGATCAACTTCGCGGCCCGCAGCAGTTCATCGGGATCGCGCGTCAAACTGTGGGAGGCGCCGATGAAAGTCAGGGCGTTCTGTATCGAACGCAGGTTGCCCATTCCATAGTCGATGATCGAAATCATCACTGGATCTCGAATATCGGTTCCCATTTTCCGCTTTCCAAGCGAAACAGCTTCTTGTTCACGTGCTCCGCGATGGCAGCGTCGAATAGCTCGCGCGTCATACCGAAGTAATCGAGGTAAAGCGGAATGAAGGATTCCGGATCCTCGCGATCGAATTTCCTGACCAGCGAAAGACCCTGCTTTCTGCTCATTGCGCCGCGACGGATGTCGATTCCAACGTCCTGCGAGCAGCGGCCGAATCCGAATTTCAAGTACATCAGATAGGCGTGGAGATTGTAGAGCGCAGTATCGGTCTGTGCAAAATTGTTGTAGGTGCCCGATGCCCGTTCCTCCTGCTCGCGGAGACCGCATTTCTCCTTCGCTACCAGGTAGTGCTCATAAGAATCCCAGTTTTCGAAATAGGACCAGTGGGCAATGCAGAGGCCCGCGGCGGTTATTTCCGCCGCGTTCGGGAAAGTGAACCAATACAGTTCCTGGTCGGTGAATAGCTCACGATACCTGCTGGGATCGTGCCCCTCTAGATAGATCTGTACGCTGTCCTGCGCATCGTAGAAATGTTGATTATTGAGTTTCTTCGTGCCACCGTACTCCGTTTCGCCGTCTTCACCAAACATCACGAGCGGGATTTTTATCTGCACGGCGAAACGGAAGATGGCGGTCTGGACCGCGGTCTGCCATCCCAGGAGCGGCCGGCCGGCTTCGACCAACCCGATCTTGTCGATGGCCTTCAAAATATTGGGGTCCGGCGTTAGGTGAATGTGATCATATCCTGCGTGGATGAAATTGATGACGTTTTGCTCGCCAATTTCAAGCGCGAGGCCCGGCCGGATGGTGATGCACAACGGGTGCATCTTCATCTTGTGCTTCATCATGTATGCGACATAGCTGCTGTCCTTACCGCCGCTGACAGGTACGATGCAATCGAATTCCGATTTCGTCCTGTACTGATTGCATAATTCCTGGAGCAGGGTCCATCTTGCCCCCCAATCGAGAGACGTGCGTTTTTTCTCGCTCCACTGGCAAGCGTTACACCAACCCCGGTCGTCGAAAGAAATTCGCGGCCTTGTTTCCGGCATGAGGCAATTCGTGCAATATTTCATTACCAGGCTTCCAATCCACCGTCCACGATCACACTTTGGCCGGTAACGTACCCCGAAGCGTCTGAGGCCAGATAAAGGAGGGCACCGACCATCTCATCTGCATTTGCCATTCGGTTGAGGGGAACTCTCGCCGAATAGCGACGTTTGAATTCTTCGTTTTGGCCGCTTTCTGTTCCCCCCGGGATCAACGTATTAACACGAATTCCATCCTTTGCCCAATACGTGGCCAGATATCTCGTCAAACCGATTACACCCGCCTTGGACGCGCTGTATACCGCAGGAGTATTGATCTGACGCCCAAGGTAGTGCGAACCTTCATAGACGCGTTGATCGGGCGCCAGAATCCCATAGATCGACGCGGTCTGGATGATGCTGCCGCCTTTGCGCTGGGCGACCATCCGCTTGCCGACCGACTGCGCGACAAGAAACATCCCGTCCAGATTGACGCCCATGACTTTGCGCCACTCATCAAAACTGTATTCCTCGAAAGGCGCAAAAAAGGCATCGAGGTCGTCCGATTTGGTCGCCGCGTTGTTGTGCAAGACGTCGATCTGCCCGAATCTGTCGACGACTTTTTCGACCATGGCGGAAACGGATGTCGGATCGGCGACATTGCAGGCTATTCCAATAGCACCGGTCCCGTAACGGACGCCCAATGCAGCCGCGATGTCTTTGGCCTCCTGTTGGCGTAGATCTACGACGGCGACGTTGGCTCCGGATTCGGCCAGACCCGCGCAAAATTTCTGACCGAGTATGCCTGCCCCTCCGGTCACAATTGCGGTTTTCCCTGCAAGGGAAAAAAGTTTCTTGTATGACGTCTCAGCCATGTTTGGTTCGCATGCTTGCGGTTGATCCTATCGCGATGGTCGCAGATTCCATTCCATTGCCCGTCAGTTGAACTTGCGAAATACCGGCTTGATCGGCGGACCTTCCAGAAGGTCGCCGGTGCCCTGCTCGAACCCCTGGCGATAGACGCCGAGCGACGCCCGCAGCGCCGTCTCGGTTAGCGCCAGCTCCTCGTCGCGGTGCCGATAACTCAGTGCGATCCACGGCATGAGCACGCTGTGACGAATCATTTCTTGGGAAAAAAGGGTACGCAATTCCAGCGAGGGATTGCCTTGCTTGTCCAATGTCGAATAGAACGGAGAGCAGGGCACGCCTCCGGCCTTGAGGCTGGATTCGATCCCGAATTCGACTGCAAGGCGATTGATAAGATTGATCAAGCGTTGCCCGTAGAGCCACAAGTGATCGATGACCGGTTCGCGCTGCAGATACTTCATGGTCGCCACGAACGCCCCCATTCCCGACATCTCCGCACCGTGCGTGGTCGAGAGTAGGAAAACCCGCTCGCGTCCGGCGAATTCGATGGAACCCAGATCCATGATCTCTCTGCGTCCGGCCACGCACGAAACCGAGAAGCCATTCGCCATGGCCTTCCCGAAAGTGCACAGGTCTGGGCGCAAACCGTAGTAGTGCTGGGCTCCCTTCAAATGCCATCGGAAACCCGTGATCATTTCGTCGAGCACCAGAACTGCGCCCTGCGCGTGGCACAAGGCTTGGACATTTTGCAAGAAGCCTGCTTCGGGATGGAAGTTCGTCGCCGGCTCCAGTACCACGCAGGCAATCTGCCGCGGGTGACGGTCAAAGACCTGCTGCAAGGAAGCAATGTCGTTATAGCGGAACTGCTTTGTCTGGTCGATGACCGGTTCGGGAATGCCGCGCTTGAGCACCGTGGAACCGATGAACCAGTCGTCGTAGGAGAAGAACGGATGCTCGGCACAGCGCGCCACGAGCTCCCTGCCCGAGTACGCCCGAGCAAGCTTGACCGCCGCGGAAACTGAAGTCGATCCGTTCTTCGTGAATTTCACCATGTCGACAGAATCGATCAGATCCGTGAGCAACTCGGCCGCTTCCAGTTCGATGAGGGAAGGCCGTGTTAGATTGTTGCCATTTCGTATTTGCTCGAGCGCCGCGTCATCGATTTCCTCTTCGGCGTAACCGATATTGACGGCGCGGAGCGCCATCCCGTAATCGAGGAACCGCTTCCCCTTTTCGTCGAATACGTAGGCACCCTTGCCTCGCGAGAGAATCTGCGGCGCATTGTTCGGAAACTGGTCCGCTCCCCGGGAATAGGTATGTGCTCCGCCTGGGATTACCTTCTGCAATCGGTCCTGATAATTCATCGGATCAAGCTCTCAGTCTCTCGAGATCGTTCAAGATTTTTAGGACCTTGTAGTCGTCAAGCAGGGAATTCGGAAACGTTCCCGGCTCGCGCGTCTCGATGGCCGCCAAAAACGCCCGCATCTCGGCGACGTAAGGCTCCTCTGGATTGATATAGCCCTGTTCCGCGTGCCCTTTAGCAAGCTCATGACGCATCCAGGCTGGGGAATTGACAGTGCAAATCCGAACCACGTTTTCGTCGCCACTGAAAACGATCTGTCCGTGACTACCGAGTATTCGCAATTCCCTGGTTGCCTGCGGGCGAGACAAGACCTCGACAGTGATGCTCGCAACAACGTTTCCGGGGTAGCGAAGCCAACAATGATAGATGTCGTCTATGTCGACGCCGAAGTCCCCGAGGGTCTCCTGCAGACACGCGACGCTGGAAGGTTCTCCGAATATGTCGTTCAGCCAAGTCAGTTCGAAAGGAATGATCTCCCTTGCCCCCCCGGTTGCCCGCCTGGAAACGTAGTAGTCCTCGATGGACTCCCAAGGATGCCAGTCCTTCAGGTACTGTCCAGTGTGGTAGTTGATGCTCAACACCTTTCCGATGGCATTTCCGGTCACCAATTCCTTTACCTTTCGGGGTCCCGGAAAATAGCGCATCGTACAGGACGGGGCGACGATCAATCCGCTTGTCAACGTCATCTCGTGGAGTTTCAGAATCCTGTCGGCATCCACCACGGATGCCTCAATGAAACAGGGAAGGTTTCGTCCCGCCGCGAGATAGGCGTAATCCATGTGCCGGTCCGGCGGAGTGGAAATGACCAGAGCATCCGGCTGGAAGGATTTCAGAGCTTCCTCGAAGTCGGAATACGTCGGGATCGAATATTTTTCCGATGCCTCGCTGCGGCGATCCGCCCTTACATCCATCCCCGCGATAGCAGGTACACCCAGTTCGCGCAAATTGCGGATTCTGCGCTTACCCATGCTGCCAAGGCCGGTTACCAGCAGCTTCATTGAAGGTTCCACTCTTTCTTCATGATGGCCTCGACGCACAGAAAATCCTCCAGATCGTCGATTTCGTAGTTTTGATAACGCTTGACGAGGTGATACGTGCAGCGTTTCGTATAGAACGTTTGCTCTCCGAGCAATTCATTTGTCTTCACTACATAGGCAACTCCGTACGGAAAATACGCAGGCACGTTATCCTGACGACGGCTATTGCGAACAAGTTCCGGACAAAACGGCTCGAGCCCCGCTCCGGTCAATCGTTTCATGATAGAAGGATGTTCCCGGACTTCGCCGAGGCTCACGATAGAATCGAAATGCTCCCAGCTGTCCGCGAGGCGTTCGAGCATACAATCAATGTCGCCCTCCTCGCGCAGCGGTGAAGTCGGCTCCAACAGCACGACCAAGTCATACTCCTTGCCGACTTTCCGGCGGTAATAGTCCAGCGTGTGCCGCACGGCCGATAACGTCGTTGCCGTATCGGTGGAGAGCTCCGGCGGACGCAAGAACGGAACCTTTGCCCCATATGCGGCTGCGACCCGTGAGATATCGGCTCCGTCCGTTGAGACCATCACCTCGTCCAGATAGCGGGATCTCAGAGCTGATTCGATCGTCCACGCGATCAGCGGCTTCCCGCACAAAGGCCTGATGTTCTTTCCCGGAAGACCCTTTGATCCGGCGCGGGCGGGAATGATGGCGATCGCAGTTTTTCCGTCGATCATTGAGTGCCTTGGTCGGAAAGGAACTCGTGTGCGCGCTCCAGGTCCTCGAGTCTCCCGATATCGAGCCAGTATTCATGGACCGGAAACCCGACGATCCTCTTTCCGTCATTTGCGAGATCCTGCAATAGGGCGGGCATCTCATAGTGGTCGCCTGGCAGCAGGCGATCCAGAGTCTGCGGTTCGAGAACGTATATGCCGGCGCTTACCATGCTCCGATGAACGGGCTTTTCCTCGATCCCGATCAGCTCGTTCTCGTTCATTCGCACGACGCCGTAGGGGACCGTATGGCTGTACTCCCGGAGGCAAATGGTCGCAGCCGCACGGCTTTGCTCGTGGAAATCGAGTAGATGGGAAAAGTTCACTCGGGTGAGGATGTCCGCATTCATGACCAGAATCGAAGCCTTCGGGGTCACCGGCAACAGGCTTAGGGCACCGGCGGTACCCAATTTCTTTTCTTCCCGGATGTATTCGATCTGCACATCCCACTTTTTCCCGTCACCGAAATGGCGTTCGATGATCTCGGCCTTGTAGTTGACGGCGAAGTAGAACTGCCAGAATCCGTACTCGGCAAAACTCTCGAGGATTGACTCAAGAATCGGCTTGTCGCCGATTCGCAACATCGGCTTGGGTATTTTTTCCGTGAGCGGCCGCAACCGCGTTCCCATCCCACCCGCCATCAGCACGACGGGATTCTCACGCCGGTCCGGACGCAACAAGTCGTCCAGCGTCTCCAGGCCGACGACACGACCACGTTCGTCGACAAGCGGAATTTGATGCAAGAGCCTTCGCTTCATCAAACCAAGGAGTGCGATCCGGTCTTCGGATGGGATCCCGGTAGTGGGAGCTTGGTTCATGATCGACGATACGGGATCCTCAAGCGAAAGACCCCTTAGTATTCCCCGCCTCACATCGCCGTCGGTCACGGTTCCTGCGAGCACGTCATTTCCATCGACGACGAGCGCGATCTGGGCGTTTCCCATATCGATGCGATAAATCGCCTCGCGTATTGACGCCGTCGGTGACAGAAGTAGTTGCTGCCATGCTTTCATTCCCGCATCTCCCTAGCGGGAACGCCCGCAACCCGCATGCCATCCCCAACGTCCGATATCACGACGGCACCCGCTGCCACCATACATCCCTTGCCGATGCGCACCCCCTGAACGACTGTCGAGCCCGTACCGACATGGGTTTCTTGGCCGACGAATACGCCCCCGGACAATGTGACGCCCGGGGCAAGATGAACGTGCGACTCGATCTGGCAATCGTGCTCGACAATAGCCCCCGTATTGACGATGCAATTGCGGGAAATCCTCGCTCCGGTCTGAACAATCGATCCGGCCATGACCTGAGTGCAGGAACCGATCTCGGATCGGGGAGAAATTGTTGCCGTCGGATGGATCACGTTTACGAACTCGAAGCCTTCAATCGAGAATTTTTCGAAAACCGCTTTCCGGCGCTGAATGTTTCCTGTCGATCCCACGCCATTCGCCAGAAGTACATGCTGTGGTTTGTTTCGCAGAATGAATTCGTCTCCACCCAAAATTGGTTTGCCGTGCAGGCCGCCTTCTGTCCCGGCCAGATCGATATCGGCAAAACCCAACACTTCGTGGTCGGTTTGCAAAAGGATGTCGAATAGCACTCGCGCATGCCCGCCGGCACCCACGATGATCACAGGTCGCTTTTTCATTCTATCGGCTCGTCTTCGGCATAATTACGGGGCGCAGTTTTGCCGATCACGTCCCAGATCTGCATTGGAGACAACCCGTTTCCAGGTCGTTTCGCGCCGAGGTTGTCGTTGCTATAAAGTTCTCCTGCCGTTATGTTGCCCGCGGCGACAAGACTCTTGCGGGCAACACTCCGGTTTTTCAGTTCGGAGCGTGTCGGCCCCTTCTCCGGCTTGCCCAAGGCGATTTCGATTTCCCGCACTCCTTTGACCATCGCCTTTAGTTCGACCGGTTCCAGCGAGGCGCGGTGATCCGGACCAGGTTGCATCTTGTCGAGCGTGAAATGCTTCTCCAGCACCCGGGCGCCAAGGGCCACCGCCGCAAGTGCGACGTTGGTACCGAGCGTATGGTCGGAGTAACCAATTTCGACGGAAAACCGCCGTCCGATGACAGCCATGGCTTTGAGATTAACGTCGATAAGTGGCGCGGGATATTCGGTGACGCAATGCAAAACCACCACGTTGTTCTGCACCGCACGAATGCCTTCCGCCGAATTGATAGCCCGCCGGAAAGCTCCGATCGAAGGCGATTCGCCGTTTGCAGCGAGGCCAAACGCGATGACTCCCAAGGCGTCCTCGATCTCCCCGAGCGTGCTCATGCCAGTCGACAGAAAAATTGGTCGGCCACTTCGCGCCGCCGCGAGGATTAGCGGTCCATTCGTAATTTCACCCGAAGGAATTTTGACGTGCCGCATGC
>JANLWJ010000225.1:0-4207 GCA_031364455.1 Actinomycetes bacterium
CGATGACCCGCTTGATGTAGTCCTTCTCGTTGGGGCTGGCGAACCCAAAGGCGCCGGCTACCGACTGCAGGCTACGCGTGATCGGGTTACCGGTCTCGGCCACCTGGATCTCGGGGTCCCACGAGTCGACCCCGTTGAACACGATGACGTCACCACGCTGGATGTCACCGAGGCTGTAGGCAAGTTTGTTGACCATTACGCGGTCGCCGACCTGGAGGGTGTTCTCCATCGAGCCCGACGGGATGTAGAAGGCCTGGATCAGGAACGTCTTGAGCAAGAACGCCAAGCCGAGCGCGATCACGACCAGGATCGGTAGCTCACGCCAGAATGAGGTGGGGCGCTTCTCCTTCGCAGGCACCGACTCTGCCACGCCTGTCGGAGGTTGTGCAGCGTCAGCCGTCACTGGCCGCTGGTCGCCTCGCGGCGCTCCTTGATCTTCGCCGCCTTGCCGCGCAGGTCACGCAGGTAGTAGAGCTTGGCTCGACGGACGGCGCCGCGGGTCAGGACCTCGATCTGCTCGATCACCGGAGAGTGGACCGGGAAGGTGCGCTCGACGCCGACGCCGTAGCTCACCTTTCGGACGGTGAAGGTCTCACGAACCCCACCACCTGAGCGTCGGATGACCACGCCCTGGAAGATCTGAACACGACTCTTGTTTCCCTCGATGACCCGGACGTGAACCTTCAGGGTGTCACCAGAGCGGAACTGGGGAATGTCGCTGCGCAGCGAGGCTGCGTCGAGGGAGTCGAGCGTATGCATGAGGCTCTCCTTCGGCTGCCACAGGTCAACCGAGCGTGGGTCAGCGACGGCGGTGGACGCCGTGCGCATCACGGGATGTACGGGACGCCTACGGCGCGCGGTGCCCCCTGTGGCAGGAACGACACGCGACGAACGGCCTGCCTAGTCTGCCACAGGCCCGTTCGTCGCCCGAAATCGACCGTTGGCGAGGGTCCAACCGCACTCAGCCAGCACGTCGAGGTCCCGATCGCTCAGTTGATCGGCTTCCAGCCGCTCGATGAGATCGGGCCGGACCTCGGCCGTACGCCGGAGCGAGGCATCCCGCCGCCAGCGCGCGATGGCCGCATGGTGACCTGAGAGCAGCACCTCCGGGACGTCGCGACCCCGCCAGGTGGCTGGCTTGGTGTACGCAGGAGCCTCCAGTAGACCGTCCGCGTGGGACTCGTCAGTCAGTGAGTCCTCGTTCCCGACGACGCCGGGCAACAGACGCCCCACCGCCTCGATGACCGCCAGGGCAGCGACCTCGCCGCCACCCAGCACGTAGTCCCCCAGCGAGACCTCGCGGACCCGGAAGCGGGCGGCAGCGTCTCCGGCGACCCTGGTGTCGATGCCTTCGTAGCGCCCACACGCGAAGACCAGCCACTGCTCCGTCGCCCACTCCTGCGCAGTGGCCTGGGAAAAGGGTTCACCGGCAGGGCTCGGGACCACCAGCAGCGGGTCGTCGGCGTCGCGGACCGCTCTGACGTGGTCGAGCGCCGCACCCCACGGCTCCGGCTGCATCAACATCCCAGGTCCCCCGCCGTAGGGGGTGTCATCGACAGTGCGATGCCGGTCGCGGGTGAAGTCACGGAGGTCGTGCACCGTGAGCTCGAGCGCACCGTCGCGGCGCGCCTTGCCGAGCAACGACAGGTCGAGGACGTCGAAGTAGGCAGGGAAGATGGTGACGACGTCGACGTGCATCTGGCTCAGTCCACCGCGAGGTCGAGAAGGCCGTCGGGGAGGTCGACCACGAGACGACCAGCCGCCACGTCGACCTCGGGCACCAGAGCACCGACGAAGGGGACCATTACCTGACCACCGCCGGCGCGCATGACCACGAGCAGGTCTTGAGCGCCATGAACGACCTCACTGACAGTGCCGAGCGTCGCGCCCTGCAGATCTTCGACGGCCAGGCCAACGAGCTGGTGGTCATAGAACTCGTCGGGATCGTCGGGGGCCTCACCAGGGTCGACATCTGTCGACAGCAGCACGCCGCGCAAGCCCTCGACTGCACTTCGGTCATCAACCCCCTCGAAGTGGAGGAGCAGCCGACCGCTGTGCCAGCGGTACCCCTCGACGGTGAGCCGTAGGTACTCGACATGGTCGGTGGCCAGCACCGTCCCGGTGGCGAACCGTCGATCGGGCTCGTCCGTTCGCGACTCGACGTTCACATCCCCACGGACGCCGTGCGGGCGTCCGATCCGACCGACGACGACATCCACCGGCTCAGCGCCTCTCGTCGTCAAGAACAGAGATGAACGTCAGCGGGACCCAGCGGAGTCCATGAAGTCAACACGCACCCGACGTCGGGAAAGTGCGTCGACAATGGTTCGCACCGACGAGGCGGTGCGCCCCCCACGCCCGATCACCCGACCGAGGTCGTCGGCGTGAACCCGGACCTCGTAGAGGCGACCGCCACGGCGCTGTTCACGCAACTGGACCTGAACATCGTCAGGGTGGTCGACGATGCCACGGACCAAGTGCTCGAGGGCTTGCTCGATCATTGGCTCGGGGGGGTCTCGGCAGCGGCCTCGGCGGTAGCTTCGGCTGGTGCGTCGCTGGCTGCCTCGGCGGCAACGTCAGCTGCAGGTGCCTCAGCTACCTTCTCGGCTGGTGCCTCAGCCTTGGGCTCGTCAGCCGCTGGCTTCTCAGCTACCTTCTCGGCTGGTGCCTCAGCTACCTTCTCAGCGACCTTCTCAGCGACCTTTTCGGCTGGCTCCTCGGCCTTGGGGGCCGCCTTCTTCTTCGCCTTGGGCGTCGTTGCCGCCTTCTCGTTCAGGCCGGCAGCTTCCTTGGCCGCCGCCGCAAAGACCGCCTTCTTGTCTGCCTTTGGCTCGGCTACGAGCATCGGTGGCGGAGCCGGCTCACCCTTGAAGGCCTGCCAGTCGCCGGTCACCCGGAGAATGGCCGCAACGGCCTCGGTCGGCTGAGCGCCAACGCCGAGCCAGTACTGGGCACGCTCAGAGTCGACCTGGATGCGCGAGGGGTTCTCGACCGGGTGGTACTGGCCGATCTCCTCGATCGCCCGACCACCACGTGCGGTGCGGGCGTCGGCGACGACGATGCGGTAGTGCGGTTCGCGCATCTTGCCGATGCGCTTGAGCTTGATCTTGACAGCCACGTTGGGCGAACTCCTGGTTCTGGTGGGTCTTGCGCTGCCACCTGGCGTGGGGTTGCCCAGTGTCACCGCAAAGGGACTCGTCGGTGCGCAGCGGTGAGAGGGCCGCCTGCCCGTCGGGTTCAGCACGTCAGTCTGCCAGAGGAGCAGCCGGGTCCCCAAACCGCCTCAGCGACCGAGCAGGTCGGTGAAGGCGTCCGGCAGCTCGCTGAGCGTGTCTGGAGGGGACGCAGCCGGGCTGGTCGCTTCGTCGGCGAGCTGCTGAGCACGCTTGGCGGGGTTGCCGCTGACCCGTCCCTTCTTGCCCTTCGCTGACTTCTTCCCCTTCTTCGGACGCCCACCGCCGGGACCGCCGCCCATGCCCGGGAGTCCAGGCATGCCGGGCATCCCCGGGATCCCGCCGCCCTTGGCCATCTGACTCATCATCTTGCGCGCCTCGAGGAACCGGTTGACCAGCTGGTTCACGTCGCTGACCTGGGTGCCCGACCCTGACGCGATCCGCTGCCGGCGTGATGCGTTGAGAACCTTGACGTCGGCGCGTTCGCCGGGCGTCATCGACTGGATGATCGCCCGGATCCGGTCGAACTCACGGTCGTCGAGGTTGTTGATGGCCTCTTTGTGCTCGCTCATCCCGGGAAGCATCCCGAGCAGCTTGCCGACCGAGCCCATCTTCTGGACCGCCTGTAGCTGCGACAGGAAGTCCTCGAGGGTGAAGCCGGTACCCGTCGCAAGCTTGGCAGCCATCTCCTCGGCCTGGTCGGCCTCGAAGACCTTCTCCGCCTGTTCGATCAAGGTGAGCAGGTCACCCATGTCGAGGATCCGCGAGGCCATCCGCTCGGGGTGGAAGACGTCGAAGTCCTCGAGCTTCTCCCCGTTGCTGGCGAACATGATCGGCTTGCCGGTCACCCCGCGCACCGAGAGGGCGGCGCCACCGCGCGCGTCGCCGTCGAGCTTTGTGAGGACGACCCCATCGAAACCGACACCGTCTAAGAACGCCTGCGCGGTCGCCAGCGCATCTTGGCCGATCATGGCGTCGAGGACGAAGAGCACCTCGTCGGGCTGCACCGCGTCTCGGATCTGCCGTGCCTGCGC
>JANLWJ010000248.1:0-2688 GCA_031364455.1 Actinomycetes bacterium
ATGCTCATGTCGTTGTCATTGAGCACCACAAGCAACTTGCAGTCGTCGTACACGCCAGCGCGATGAGTGCTACTCCCCATCCCACGATCGCGGCGAACAGCGCGTCCGCCGAAACAACCGACCAGATCACTCCCGGGGCGAGCATGCCGAACGGCGCCAGTCGGCGCGCGGCGTCCAGGTCGACGAGAGCTCGAGTTGCAACGAGTAGAGCCACCGACACGGACGCACCCAGCACCACGATGAGAGCCGCCGCGGGCCCGGGACCGCCAAGTCCGACACGTTCGAGTAACACGAAGGGCAGCAGCGCCACCGGCGGGTGGCCGGCCACATGAGTGGGCCAAGCAGTCGCGGAGTCGATAGGAACTGACCGGGTGAACGTCTGGAAGAACACCCCAAGGTCGTCGACTCTGGGCACCGCGGCCAGATAGTCATAGCGTGAGATCAGCGGCTCGGTGATACCACCGGACCACGGATTGATCCACGCCACCGCCAAGCCCCAGCTAGACGTCAGAATCCACGTCATCGGCCAGAGCGCAGCCCACCGTGCGCGTCGCACCCAACTCACCCCGTAGGTGACCACTACAACGGCGATCAGGGGCGCGAGGACCGTGCCGACACCAAGGTGCAAATCCCACGTTCCCTGCAGCGGTGGAGCGCCAGCGTTGATCGGCTCACCTGCGCGCTCCAGGTGATACCCGATGAACGCGGAGGCGAGCACCAGGATCCCGACGCCGATCACGAAGGCGACGTCCCACCAGTCAGCTCGCTGCACGCTTCCGGCGCGACCCCTACCGAACCGTGAGTGGGCGCCGGTCGATTGGTTCACGTGCTCATCCAATCGCAGGACCCTCTCCCAGTGGGACAACCCGGGCCAACACTCAGCCACAACTGGGACGCAAAGCGTTCCCACAAGGCTAGTGGCGTGCGCCGCACGGTCAAAGTCGGCAAGATGTGGGAATGATTGACGTTGTTCTGCCCGCGCTCAACGAAGCTGCAGCACTACCGCTGCTGCTTGCCGCCTTCCCTGTCGGCTATCGCGCCATCGTTGTCGACAACGGCAGCACCGACGGAACAGCTGACATCGCCCGCGCCAACCGAGCCACCGTCGTGGACGAGCCCCGGCCCGGATACGGATCTGCCGTGCACGCCGGTGTGGAGGCGGCTACGTCGCCAGTGGTCGCCGTCATGGACGCGGACGGATCTCTCGACCCAGGCGAGTTACCCGCGATGGTTGCGCTGGTAGTCGACGGGCACGCCGACCTCGTCATGGGGCGTCGTCGTCCGACATCGACAGCGGCATGGCCCTGGCACGCCCGTTGGGGCAATCGGTTCCTGGCCTTTCAGCTCAACCGGTCGCTGGGAACGTCCTTGGCCGATATCGGACCGGTCCGGGTGTTCGACCGCACGCGCTACCTCGCTCTCGGCATTGAGGACCGACGCTTCGGCTACCCCTTTGAGACGGTCGTGAGGGCTGCCCATGCCGGTTGGCGTATCCAGGAGGTGGACGTGCAATACCACCCGCGAGCCGCCGGCACCACGTCCAAAGTCACCGGGTCAGCTCGTGGAACGTACCGCGCGGTTCGCGACTTCTATCGGGTGCTTCCGTGAGTGACGGCGGTCGGTTCACCGTCCTGGTCGTCGCCAAGGCACCGGTTGCTGGTGTGGCCAAGACCCGACTCTGTCCGCCATTGACGCACGCGGCCGCGGCCGACGTAGCGGCGGCTTCCTTGCTCGACACCCTGCAGGTAGCGTCAGAAGCGGTTGGACTGGACCGAAGTCGGGTCGTTGTGTCCATCACCGGAGACCTCTCCTCGGCGGCTCGACGTGACGACGTGATGACCGCGCTCGACGGATGCCACGTCGTGGACCAACGGGGATCGTCCTTCGCAGAGCGACTGGTCGGCGCTCATCAAGACGCTGGCGCCCTCGCTAAGGGTTCCCCAGTCGTCCAGATCGGCATGGATACCCCACAGGTCACGGCTACCCTGCTCCGCTCGGCCGCAGCACAACTCTCCGGACCCACCGGCGCCGTTATCGGCGAAGCCATCGACGGTGGTTGGTGGCTCCTGGCTCTGGCCGATCCGAGCGCGGCGGCGGCGCTGGCCCGCGTCCCGATGTCGCGAGCGGATACCGCACACCTCACCCGAGAAGCATTGCAGTCCACCGGCATCACGGTGTTCGCCGCCTCTCGGCTCTCTGACGTCGATACGTGGCAGGACGCCGTGGCTGTTTCCGCTGAGTATCCGAATCTCGGTTTTGCTGCGTCAGTTCGGGTTTACCAGAACGCGACACACCAGCAGGTCGACCGGTGAAGCCCTACCCGGTAGGAGCCGTTGGCGCTACCCCTCACGCGCAACCACAAAGCCCGTTCTCGCCAGCTCGGCGTAGCTGTCATCGGCCAGCAACAAGACGTCGTACTTCCCCGGCGGCAATGGCCAGGGACCGCCACTGACACCGCCGTCAATCGTGGTCTTTCCTTGCACGGTCGCGTCGGTGTACGTCCAGAGTTTGTAGTAGGCGATGTTGGGATCCGCTCCACGCTTGTAGATGCCGAGCCAGTCCCACTTGTTGCCGGGTGCGTCCTCCCACGTCACGTCGATCGGGTCCCCAACGCCGTAGATGGCGCTACCGGTCGCAACCTTCGACCCAGCACCAACTGCGCTCACCCAGAGCTGGTTGGTGGCCACC
>JANLWJ010000475.1:0-9576 GCA_031364455.1 Actinomycetes bacterium
AACCACTGTGGCTCGGTGTCGACGAGAAGGCCGTCCATGTCGAACAGGACGGCTTCCAGGGGAGTCTGGAGCGGGGGCGCGGATCCGGTGGACATTGTTGCCGCACGATACCCAGGTACGCGCCAGCGCCCTCCTTCCACCCTCGGTGCGGCGCCCTCCGGCGGGCCTCTGCCTCGGCGTACGCTGGCGAGGTCTGCGAGGAGGGGTCGATGATCGAGCTCGAGGGGCTACCACAGCTCAACCAGCCAGTGCTGGTGGCTGCCTTTGAGGGCTGGAACGATGCTGCCGAAGCGGCAACGGGCCTGATCGACCATGTCCTGGGCGAGTTCCCCGGCCAGCGTTTTGCCGACGTCGACCCCGAGGACTACTACGACTTCCAGGTGAACCGTCCGATCATCTCCGTCGGAGAACGTGGCGTCCGCGAGATCACCTGGCCGGCCACCTCGGCATACGCGGTCAACGTTCCAGACGGGCCTGACCTCGTGATCGTCCGCGGGATCGAGCCGAGCATGCGGTGGCGCACGTTCATCAACGAGATCATCGGGCTCGCCTTCGAGCTCGATGTGGACCGGGTCGTCACCATCGGGAGCCTGCTGGCCGACACGCCGCACACGAGACCCGTACCCGTGACATCAGTCGCTTCGGACCCAGCCATCGCGGAGCGGCTCGGGGTGGAACTGACCCGCTACGAAGGACCGACCGGCATCGTTGGTGCCCTCACCGAGGGCTTCACCCGCGCTGGAATCGAGACGCTCTCGTTCTGGGCGGCGGTCCCCCACTACGTGGCTCAGTCCCCATGCCCCAAGGCGACTCTCGCCTTGCTTCGCGCCGTCGAGGACGCGCTTGACATGACGGTCCCACCTGGTGACCTCGAAGAAGAGTCGCTCGCCTGGGAGCGCGGTGTCGACGAGTTGGCCCACGACGACGAAGAGGTGGCCGACTACGTCAGGTCGCTGGAGGAAGCCAGAGATACTGCCGATCTCCCCGAGGCAAGTGGCGATGCCATCGCGCGCGAGTTTGAGCGGTACCTACGCCGACGCGACGACACCTAGTCCTACGGGGCCGGCGTCGCGCGACTGCTCGCGCTTGATCAGTCGTCGCGCAGCACGACCCCGAGCAGCGCGTTCGTCGCCTCTGCCATCTGCTGAGGTGCCTCTGGGTCGTCGCCGGTACCCGACGCGACCTGTTCGGCCCACATGTCGACAGCGGCTAGCGCGGTAGGGGCATCGAGGTCGTTGGCCAGAGTTGCCCGAACCGCCTCCACCACAGGACCGGCCGACGGTCCACGGTCGGCAGTGGCAGCGAAGGCCCAGCGATGCAACCTGTCCTCACCCTGCGTCAGGTCACCGTCGGTCCACTCCCAGTCGCTCCGGTAGTGATGTGCCAGGAGGGCCAGCCTGATGGCCATCGGCTCGTGCCCGTCGTCACGAAGCCGGGAGACAAAGACCAGGTTTCCCTTCGACTTCGACATCTTCTGACCACCCAGGCCCACCATTCCGGCATGCACGAAGTGCCTGGCGAAGGGGCGGTCGCCGGTCAGCAGGTGCGCCTGTGAGGTGCCCATCTCATGGTGCGGGAAGATCAGGTCGCTGCCGCCACCCTGGACGTCGAACCCATTGCCGAGATGGTGGAGGGCAATCGCGGTGCACTCGATGTGCCAACCGGGGCGGCCATGGCCGAAGTGGGTGTCCCAGGCCGGTTCGCCTGGCCGTTCGGCCTGCCACAGAAGGGGGTCGAGCGCGTCACGCTTACCCGCGCGCTGGGGGTCGCCTCCTCGCTCTGCGGACAGCGCGAGCATCGTCTCGCGGTCGTAGGAACTTACGAAGCCGAAGTCTGCGTCCTTGCTGGTGGAGAAGTAGATGTCATTGTCGACGCGATAGGCCGCACCTGACGCCAGGAGCTCGTCGATCCGGGCGACGACCAGCGGGATCGACTCAACGGCGCCGATGTACTCCCGAGGTGGCAAGACCCCCACCGCGGTCATGTCGTCGCGGAAGAGCGCTGTCTCGGCCCTGGCGAGCTCGCTCCAGTCCTGCCCCGTTGCCACGGCACGCTCAAGCAGAGGGTCGTCCACATCGGTGACGTTCTGCACGTAGTGGATGGTGTGGCCGGCATCCATCCAGACACGCTGGACCAGATCGAAGGCGATGTAGGTGGCGGCATGACCCAGGTGCGTCGCGTCGTAGGGCGTGATGCCACAGACATAGAGCCGGGCTGTCGCTTCAGGGGACGTCGCCCGCACCGACTTCGATGCTGTGTCGTAGAGGGAGAGGACACGGCCATCGCCTGGCACGGATGGCACGGGCGGCTGCGACCAGGTTTCCACGACGCGTGAGCCTAGCGGGCAAGGTTCAGAACGGTGGCCAAGGGATCGCTGGCCAGTCGGGGGACGGTTGCGGGTGCCGGCCATCGATGACCAACTTCCGGCCCCGGTTCAGCAGTACCTCGATCTCCTCAGGAGCCAGAAGTTCACTGAGGACGCCCAGTGCACCGCCACCTGCGGTCATCTCTTGGAGCCAGTTCTCGACGTCGGTTACCAGCGGCTGCGGTATCGGGAGGCCCCGCCACTGCCACAGCACGGTGCGAAGCTTGTCGTCCACAGCGAACGAGACCCCGTGGTCGATGCCCCAGATCGTGCCGTCCGTGGTGGGAAGCAGGTGTCCGCCCTTGCGGTCGGCGTTATTGATCAGGGCGTCGAAGACCGCAATGCGCCGCAGCGCTTGGTGATCACTCTGGACCAGGGCCACCAGGTCAACACCCTCGTCGACATCCACCCACACCTGTGCCATGCCGGAGCCGACCGGACCTTCACGCCAGACCGTCGGCGGGACTATCGACCACCCCAACGAATCAGCAACGACGTATGCGGCGACCTCTCGCCGGCTCAGAGTGCCGTCCGGAAAATCCCACAGCGGACGTTCCCCGGCCCGTGGCTTGTAGATGACGAGCGGGGCTTCCGCGGCAGCCGGTTGGCCACCATCGTCGGCCGCGGGCACGAGTCGACACAGGAGGCTGCCATTGGACGCGTCCATCAGCTGACCGACGACCTCGAGCTCCCAGGTCCTCAGCTCGTCAAGGGTGACCGTCATCGCCTGCGATGGCCGTTGGCCCGTGGGCAGATGTGCCCATCGGGATCGAGCGGAAGCGTGCAGAACGGACACGGCGGCCGGCCAGCGGCCACGACAGACTCCGCGCGTGCAACGAACGCGCGCGCCACGGCACCGGTGATCCGCACAGCCAGAACGTCGCCGCTGAGCTCGTCATCGTCCTCAGCTGGCTCGGAGGACGCCTCGATGAGCACGCGTTCGGCGTCGCCGTCCCAGGCGATGCGCAGGACGGCGACCCTGAAGTCCTCCTCGACCGGCGTATTGAGAGGGGCATCGTCGCGGTCTTCGGGCTGCGCGACGACGGGTATGGGTAACGCGCTACCAGCGCGTCTGGTGAGGAGATCGAGCATCGCGTCCATCCGCTCGGCAAGGACTCGCACCTGTTCCTTCTCAAGTGCGGCACTCGTGGTGCGCGACCCATCGTTGGCCTGGATGAAGAAGGTGCGTTGGCCAGGGGGTCCAACTGTCCCGGTCACGAACCGTTGTGGGTCGGCGTAGGTGTGCAGCGTCATGGCTTCCTCCTGCTCCGCGGACCGGGGCCAGCGCCACCGCCAACTGCCGCGTCGTCGTGCTTGCGGGTCTTACGACGTCTCTTGGGTGGGTGCAGCGCCGAAACGTCGCCGCCGGAGTCGTTCATGCGTTCGACGAAGGGTCGGGTTTCGCCGTAACGAACGACGCTCAACGATGCCGGGTCGACGACAATGCGCTGGAAGAGGTCCAGGTGCAGCCCAAGAGCATCGGCGAGCACCGCCTTGATCACGTCGCCGTGCGAGACCAGCGCATAGACCGCCTCAGGTCCCAGCTCGCTGTTCCAGCTGCGAACCGCGGCCACAGCCCTGGACTGCATCGCCGCGAGACTTTCGCCGTCATCGCCGGGGAAACGTGCGTTGCTCGGATGTTGCTGGACAACCTTCCAGAGCGGATCCTTGGCGAGCACTTTCAGTGACTGGCCCGTCCAGTCGCCGTACCGGACCTCGGCGACGGCTTCATCGAGGTGCACCGGTACCTCGCGGTCACCCAGGAGGACGGTGGTGGTCTGCTGGCAGCGCTCGAGGGGGCTGGTGACCACGGCCGTCAGTGGCACTCCGGCGATACGTGATCCAAGAGCGGTCACCTGCTCCTGTCCGACGTCGTCGAGCTGCACTCCCGGCGTCCACCCGGCCAGGGTGCCTGCGGAGTTCGCTGTTGTCCGTCCATGACGGACGAGGAGCACTGTTGCCACAGCTCCCACCCTAGGTGGGAGCCCTACCGCGCACGACTCAGGCAGAGACGGTGGCGTCTAGGACGCCGGCCCAGAGCAGCACAAGGACCAGGGTGCCGAGTGCAACGCGATAGATGACGAACGGCAGGAAGGACCGGGTGCGCAGGTAGCGCAGCAGCCACGCAATGACGGCGTACCCGACGAAGAACGCGACGGCGGTGGCGACCAACGTCTTGGCCATGCCTGGCTCGGCACTTGCGCTGACGTCGGGTAGCTGGAAGATCGCTGAGGCGACGACGGCAGGAATGGCGAGCAGGAAGGCGTAACGCGTGGCGGCTTCTCGGCGGTATCCGAGCCCCAGTCCCATGCTGATGGTGGCACCAGAACGCGAAACGCCTGGAACCAGGGCGAGCATCTGCGCCCCGCCGTAGAGGAGCGCGTCCTTGAGGTTGAGCCGGTCGATGGGCCGTTCCTTGGCGCCGAGCCGGTCTGCGATTCCTAGGATGAGGCCGAAGATCACCAGGTTGGCGCCGATCACCCAGAGGCTGCGGAAGGTGGTCTGGATCGTGTCCTCAAGGAGGACACCGGCGATAGCGATCGGCAAGGTCCCGATGATGATGTACCAGCCCATGCGGGCGTCGATGTGCCCGCGCAGCGCCGGGTGCCAGAGGGATCGGGTCCAGGTGAAGGCGATCCGCCAGATGTCTTTGGCGAAGTACAAGATGACAGCCAGCTCGGTGCCGATCTGGGTCACCGCGGTGAACGAGGCGCCTGGATCGGGTCGCCCGAAGAGCTGGGGGAAGATCGCCAGGTGGGCGCTGCTGGAGATGGGAAGGAACTCCGTCAGTCCCTGCAGGATGCCCAGCAGGATCGCCTCGAGCCAGCTCATCTGCGCCACCAGGTGGCTGTGCCGGGGATCCGCATGGCGTCGGACTCTACCGACCACTGATCGCTAGGCTCACGCTGCATGGAGCAACGACACCTGGGGACGGCTGGGCTCAGCGTCTCGCGGCTCGGTCTCGGGACGATGACGTGGGGTCGAGACACCGACGAGCACGAGGCTCGTGACCAGCTCAGCCACTTCTGCGAGGCCGGCGGAACGCTGGTCGACACCGCTGACGTCTACGTCGATGGCGCAGCCGAGCGCATCCTCGGGAAGCTCATCGACGACGTCGTGCCGAGGCACGATGTCGTCATCGCCACCAAGGCGGCCAGCCGGCCAGGAACCGACCGCAGGTTCGACGCCTCCCGTGGCTACCTTCTTTCCTCTTTGGACGCCTCGCTACGACGGCTGGGTACCGACTACGTCGACCTCTGGCAGTTTCATGCCTGGGATCCCCAGACGCCGATTGACGAGACGCTCTCGGCCGCCGACGAGGCCGTGCGTTCGGGCAAGGCACGGTACGTCGGCATCTCGAACTACTGCGGCTGGCAGACCGCCTGGGCCTGTTCCTGGCAGCAGGCATTCCCTGGGCGGGCCCCGTTGGTGGCCAGCCAGATGGAGTACTCCCTCCTGCAGCGGGGAATCGAGAGAGAGGTTCTCCCTGCGCTGGCACAGGCCGGAGCAGGCGTCCTTGCCTGGTCGCCACTGGGCCGCGGCGTTCTGACCGGCAAGTACCGGACCGGTACACCGTCGGACTCGCGGGCCGCGTCCGAGCACTTCACCGATTTCGTGCGCCCCTTCATGGACGATCGAAGTCGACACATTGTCGACGCAGTCATGACGGCAGCGAGCGGTCTCGGTGTTGCTCCGCTCGAAGTCGCGCTGGCGTGGGTCCGAGACCGGCCCGGGGTGACGGCAGCGATCGTCGGTGCGCGGACGGCGGCCCAGCTGCTGGGCTCGCTGGGCGCCGAGGGTCTCGAGCTTCCCGATGAGATCGTGACCGCTCTCGACGAGGTGTCGACCCCCGCACGCAGCTACCCCGAGCACGGTTGGAACCAGAAGGCGGTCACTCCCACGGAGGAGTCGTGAGCCTGCGTAGCGTGGAGTACGAGACGTGGCGGATCGACTTTCCGCGCACTGTCAGCCGCGCCGAGATTCGGCAGGTGCTCACCGAGCACGCTGAGTACGGTCGTTGGGAGTTGTGGCGGGTTCGCCGTTACGTTGACGGTCGTTGCCTGGTCTGGCTGCGCCGACGCCGGCATCGGATCGCGCAGGCAACTATGGCGGGCTGGACCTCCGGACGCTGAGGGGTGCTAGGCGAGGTCAAGGAAGCGATCGAGAACCCTGGCGCCGAACTTGAGTGCGTCAACCGGCACCCGTTCGTCGACCCCGTGAAAGAGGTCAGCGAAAGCGAGCGACGGTGGAAGTCGCAACGGCGCGAAGCCATAACCGGGAATCCCGAGCATGGCGAACGCTTTGGCGTCGGTTCCGCCGCTCAGGGTGTACGGCACCGCCCGCGCCCCAGGATCGTGTTCGAGCAGGGATTTGACCATGGCATCGACGACCGGACCTTCGAAGGGTGTCTCAAGTGCAATGTCGTCGACCAATGTGCTGCGAGTGATGTTCGGGCCCAGAAGCCCGTCGATGGTGGCGAGGAACTCCTCACGTCGACCCGGAAGGAAGCGTCCATCCACCACTGCGGTGGCCGATCCAGGGATCACATTGGTCTTGTAGCCAGCCTCGAGCATCGTCGGAGCAGCACTGTGCCGCAGCGTGGCTCCGATCATCGGTGCGATGGGCCCGAGGCACGAGACGACATCTTCTGGAGGTGTGTCGTCGGGTAGACCGAGCGCGGATCGAACCTCGACGAGGAAGTGCTCAACGGTTGCCGTCATCGTGACGGGGAACTCGTGCGAGCCGATCCGCGCCACCGTTTCGGCCAGTCGCGTGACGGCATTTTCGTGATTGACCATCGACCCATGGCCGGCTCGGCCATCAGCTGTGAGCTGCATCCACGAAATGCCCTTTTCTGCCGCCTCAATCAGGTAGAGCCGGAGATGGTCATCGACGGTGAAGCTGAAGCCACCCACCTCGCCGATGGCGACGCCGACGCCCTCAAAGAGGTCGGGGCGGTGCTCGACCAGCCAGTGCGAGCCGAAGAGTCCTCCGGCCTCCTCGTCGGCGAGGAACGACAGCACCAGGGGGCGCCGTGGTCGGCGTCCAGAGCGGAGCCGGTCTCGCACGACGGACAGGATCATTGCGTCCATGTCCTTCATGTCGATCGCGCCACGACCCCACACCATCGGAACACCGTCGTCGTCGTGGATCTCGGCGGCAAACGGCGGGTGCGTCCAGTCATCGGCGTTGGCAGGGACTACGTCGAGATGGCCGTGCAAAAGAAGAGCCGACTCGTTCGAACCTTCGCCATCGACGCGAGCGAACACGCTCGTGCGACCGGGAGCTGACTCCACAAGTTCGGGATCGAGGCCGACATCGGAGAGAAGGCCCGCGACGTACTCGGCCGCGTCACGCTCCTGCGACCGCGGGTCGTCGCCGTAGTTGCTGGTGTCGAACTGGATGAGTCTCCGGCAGATGTCGACGACTTCGCGGGCCGGGTCACTCTGGGCGGGTGTCTGTACGTCGGTCACTCCCCTATCGTGCACCTTCGTCAAGGGATACGGCCCGATTTCAGCGCTCTCCGTGCCGTTGGTAGTCTGATAGCTCACCTTGTCCGAGTGGCGGAATCTGGTAGACGCGCTAGCTTGAGGTGCTAGTGCCCGAAAGGGCTTGGGGGTTCAAGTCCCCCCTCGGACACCACGTAAGAACCGCATGTTGCGCATGCTGAGTGAATGACATCCGACCCGCCGGAGACCTGCTCCAAACAGGGAGACACAAAACATCCGCCCTCACAAGGTGCGTGAGGACGGATGTCGCGTATCGCGTTTGAGCGTGAACTTGCCTGCCTAGTTAGGCCCACTTCTTTCCGGCGCCGACTACCGAGGCGAGGGTGAGTACCGTTGCGGCGCTCCCCAGCACGGAGACAATCACGCGAGACTTCAGTTCCTGCATGGTGAAGCCTCCTTCAGCTCATCCACTTGGTTCCGGCGCCGACGATCGACACCAGGACCGAGACCACGGTGACCGCCGATGCTGATTGCAGCACGGTCTTCATTTTCCCTGAGTTCATGTCCACCCCTTCGTTGGTGTTGCAATGCTGCGAAGTCAACGAGCAACTTCGTTTGCCGCTCCAGAATGAAGGACAAAGTCGCGGACGCAGCGAGCCAAATGGGTGACAGAGCGTTGCTGCGCGTGGCATTCAGGGCCCCCCAAGATGACTAGTCACCATCACCCCACCGCGGGTAACAGCGCTACCGTTGCGGCATGACAAGGAACCGGACGCGTGGCGGCCTATTGATCCTGGCAGCAACGTTCGCGGTGACCCTCACGTCGTGTAACGCGACAGAGGCTTGCGAGGCTTACCGCCGCGGGCAAGCGACTGGTCCCGGGATGAGCGCGGCTGGCTTCGCCCCCAGAATGGGCTGCGTGGCCGGGTTGAAGTTCGATGGAAAATTTTACGCCGCCACCCAGAGTCAGACGTCGGACGTCGGCGACGAGGTTTCCGGTGCGGTTATCCCAGGCTGTAACGACACCGGTGGGAACCTCGAGACCGACACTCCCATCACGGCGTATCGAGTTGGCAACTACTGCACCACCGACGTCCTCGCCGTAGGCGGTGGCGAACTCAAGACCCTGTACGTCCCCATGCGCTAACCCGGTCGGGTCGGCACCGGCGTCGAGCAGCCGACCAAAGCAGGCCCCTGCGGGGGATGTGTCACACTCCTGACCGTGGCTGGTCCGCCGCAGCGAGAGCCCGACTCTGATCCGAGCGCCGGACGATCTGCCGCGCAACAACCGAGATTGGGCCAGGGCGTCGACGACGTGCTAGAGGTCGGCAGGCCACCGCGTCGCCGGCTCCCCCGCAAAGTGGCCTTGGGCATCAAAGTTGCCGGCGGCATGGTCGCGGTGGGGCTAGTTGGCGCAACCGTTCTTGCATACATCAGCGACACCGTCCACACGGAGTCGCCAACGTTGGTTGTCGAAGGCCAGCCCCTACCCTCCTTTGAGTCCACCGGTGCCAAGTTCGGCGTCAATCTGAGTAACGCCTCAGACACACCGATCGTGATTGACAACGTGGCAGTCATCAGCGCTGACCCTGCGGTGAACGGAGTCGACTTGTTTGCACCCGCATGGGTCTTTGCGCGAGTTCTCCCGCCGACGGGAGTGTCCGCGTACAACGCTTCCCTCCACGGCGTCGAGATCGCTGGCAACGGTGGCGTGGCTGGCCTCTTGGTTTCGGTTGATCCGGCCTGCGACGGCTCAACGCC
>JANLWJ010000326.1:0-3953 GCA_031364455.1 Actinomycetes bacterium
ACATCGGTGACCTCCGGTTGCCCCTTCGTCAAGGTGCCGGTCTTGTCCATCACGACCGTGTCGATGCCTGCCGAGGTTTCCAGGGCGGTGGCGTTCTTGAAGAGCACACCGCGCTGCGCGCCCAGTCCGGAGCCCACCATGATCGCGGTCGGCGTTGCCAGCCCCAAAGCGTCGGGGCACGTGATGACCACCACAGTGATTGCGAAGAGCATCGCCTCGTCGACCGAACTGCCTGTTGATAGCCAGGCGACAAAGGTCAGCGTGCCCCCGATCAGCGCGACAAGAACCAGCCAGAACGCAGCGCGGTCGGCAAGCCGCTGCCCGGGCGCCTTGGAGTTCTGAGCTTCCTGTACCAACGCGACGATCTGGGCCAGCGCGGTGTCTGACCCCACCTTGGTGGCTCGTACCCGCAAGGTTCCCGTCGAGTTGACCGAGGCGCCGATCACCTCCGCACCGGTCGACTTGGTGACGGGCAAACTCTCGCCGGTCACCATGGACTCGTCGACTTCTGATTCTCCCGAGATCACCACGCCATCGACTGGGATCTTCGAGCCTGGACGGATGAGCAGCACATCACCGACGACAACCTCGGCGGTAGCGATCTCCACCGGATCGTCGCCGCGCAGGACGACGGCCTTGGGTGGGGTGAGCTCGAGCAAGGTCCGGATCGCGTCGTTGGCCCCACCTCGGGCACGCATTTCGAACCAGTGACCGAGCAGGACGAACGCCGTCAGAACGGTCGCGGCCTCATAGAAGACCTCGCCGCCGCCGGTAAGCGTGACCCAGACGCTGTAGCCCCATCCGGCTCCGACAGCCACTGCAACCAACACCATCATGTCGAGGGTCTTGGCACGCAGCGCGCGATAGGCACCGTCGAAGAAGATCCAGGCTGAGTAGAACACCACCGGAAGGCTGAGCAGCAGCGAGAACACGTCATCGCGCAGACCGAACGGGGCCGGTGTCGTGAATCCGAGCACCTCAGAACCGATCGGGGACCAGAGCAAGATCGGAACCGAGAGTAGGGCCGCGACCAGGAACCGGCGCCGCATGTCGGCGACCATCGCATCCATCGACATGCCGCCGTGGTGACCACCGTGTCCCATGGCCTCCTGCGCGGTCATTCCACTTGGAGTCTCGTGTCCGGCGTGGACGTCACGTCCTTCGGGTGCCTGGTGCTCCTCGTGCATCGCGGGTGGTTCGTGTTGTTCGCGCGGCTCAGCTAACGGGTCGCAGAGGTGGCCGGGTACCGGTCGTCCCGCACAGTGATAACCGCAGTCGCGCACCCAGCCGGCCAGGTCGGCCACTGACGTGACGTCGGGGTCGTACGTCACGGTCGCGGTCTGGGCAACTGGGTTGACATCAACGGCGGTTACGCCAGGACGACGGGACAGCACTATCTCGGCAACCGACTGTTGGGATGCCCACTGCACCCCGGAGACCTCGATCACCGTGGTTCGAGTCGTGTGACTCATCGCCCTCCTCCTTCGCGATCTCGATGGTGACCTAAGTGTGAGAACACCGTCAGTGTCCGACTACGCCAATGACGAGCGGTGCAAAGGTTGCTCCGCCATCGGTCGACTCGAAGATGGTGTCGGCCGCCAAGACAACGACATGCTTTCCCTGGGCGGTGAGCGCCGCCGGCTGACCCGGCACCTGACCGGCCTTGTCCCAGGTCATACCGCCGTCGGTCGAGGAGTGAAGAACGCCGTCGGGGGTCACGCCATAGAGGCCGCTTGGCGTCCAACTGAGGAGGGCCAGGAGCGGGGCACCGGCAATCGGCGAGAAGGACTTCCCGCCGTCATCGCTGGAAACAGGGCCCTGGGGAGTGGTGCCGACGGCCTGCCTTGAGTCCGTGGGGTTCAGTGCGAGGTCAAAGAGCGGCGGGGTACCGAGGTCGGCCCACGTAACGCCCCCGTCCGATGAGCGCAGCAGCCGCCCATCGTGCGAAGACATTCCCAGGAGGACAGGGCCAGAGGCGCTCAATCGGTGGAAGTCCACCTGGCCTTCCAGAGAGACGCCGGTCCACGTCGCTCCACCATCTGTCGACTGCTGAAGGCCGAGGTCGGCAGGGCGGTCCTGCCCCTCGGCGGGGTGACCGGACGCCAGCATTCGCTGCCCCGAGAGTGCCAAACTCATCACGTCAAACGGCTCATCGCTCAGCAGCTGGGCCGGCTCGGTCGGCGACTGCGCCCAAAGGCCCTCATGTGTCCCCACCAACAGGCGACGGCCATCGAGGGTGAGGTTGTGGACGTGCTCCCATCCGGCAGGAGCCATCATCGGTTCGTCACCGGTCGACGAGGCCGCGCTACCGGCATCGGCTGTGGCGGACGACTCTTCCTGCGACGACCCGCTGCATCCGACAAGAGTCAGCACACCCACCCCGGCCAACGCAGCTGCTGCGAACCAACGGTGGACCCGCACTGACCGGATGGTGGTCATTGGGCCAGTAGCTCTTGCATGGCGTCGATCTCGCCCTGCTGGGCCTGCACAACATCCTGGGCTAGAGCGGTGACTTCGGGGGCGTTCGTCGTCTCCAGCACCTGCTGAGCCATCGCGACAGCTCCTTCGTGGTGGGCAATCATCATCTGCAGCCACATCTGGTCGAACGTGGCGCCCCGTGCGTCGCCCAGCGCCTGCATCTCCTCGCCGCTCATCATCCCGGCCGTTCCCATGCCACCCATGTCCATGTCCCCCATGTCGTCGTTGGAGCTCGGCATGGTCATCGGTGCCCCCCAGTCCTGCAGCCACTGGCTCATCATCTCGATCTCGGGATCCTGCGCGCCTTTGATCTGGGTCGCCAGCTCCTTGACCTGTGGGGACTTCGCGTACTTCAGGGCGAGGTCTGCCATTTCGATGGCCTGCTGGTGGTGGGGGATCATCAGTTGCGCGAACGCCACGTCCGCGGCGTCACCAGTAGGTGACACCGACGACGCGTTAGACCCAGACCCGTCCATTGCTCCGCCCATGCCGTCGGTCTCGGACGCGTTGTCGGATCCGCAAGCGGTGAGGACAACGGAGAGGGCGAGACCGGTAGAGGCAAGAGCCAGGGTGCGTGCGCGCATCGTGTGGTGTTCTCCTTGTCGGTTCCGAAACCTTGAGGTGTCGGGGATCAGTCGGGCAGTGCTCAGGTGACGTAGTCGAGGCGCGTCATCATCCCCGCCTCAGCGTGGTAGGCGTTGTGGCAGTGGACCATCCACTGACCGGGGTTGTCGGCGACCAGATCGACCTCGACTGCGCCCATCGAAGGAACCAGGACGGTGTCTTTTCTTGGCCCGCTCCCGCCGGCAGGCCCAAGCTGGAACGTGTGGCCGTGAACATGCACAGGGTGCGGCATCATCGAGTGGTTCCTGATCCGCAGTCTGGCCGCCTGGCCTTGCTTGATTGTCACGGGCTCGGTGTCGGCGTACGTCCGTCCGTTGATGGTCCAGACGTAGGGTGTCATCGACCCAGAGAGCACGAGATCCTGCACTGAGTCGGGGGCGACGACAGGAAGCGCCGTTCCCGGCCCGGCTCGCAACGCATCAACGGTCAACGGGTATCGATCAAGCTCGCTTGGCCGCCACGAAGCTGGTGGAACTCCACCGACGCCAGTTCGCACGAGCGCCCGCGCCAGCCCCGATTTGCCCACCGGCTGGGCCACAAAAGGGAATACTCCATCGCCTAGTGTGACGGTCGCGTCGTACCTCTCCCCCATGCCGATACGCAGCGTAGAAGTGGTGACCGGTTCCACCGGGTAACCGTCGGCATGGGTCACCCGCAGGTCGTGCCCGGCAAGGGCTGCTTCAAAGATCGTGTCTGCCCCGGCATTAATGATGCGAAGCCGAACCCGCTCACCTGGCTTGCCACGGAGCACGTCGGGGTCATTACCGGCGCGGCCATTGACCAAGTACAGCGGGTACGTGACGTCGCCACCGTCCATCCCTCCCATGCCTGACATGCCCATGTCGCCCATG
>JANLWJ010000359.1:0-11294 GCA_031364455.1 Actinomycetes bacterium
AGCCCGGCCGCGGTTCCGGCAGCAACGGCGCGCTCGACGTCGCTGTTGTTCGCCGCGACGACCTCGCCAGCCCGCGCTTCCAGGGCATCGGCGATGGCACAGATGGCGGCGTCCTTCGTGGCGCGGGTTGCCGGTGCCAGAACGGTGGACGCGGCGCGAGCCCGGCGCGCAGCGTCCAGTACGGCGTCGCGCTCGCTGCCGAGAACGGCGTCAGGGCTGGTGCTCATTGCTCAAGGGTAACCAAGCCCTAGAAGGGGAGGATGCCGCCGGACTCCAGGCCAGGAAAGTCCGGGTCACCGGCACGGCGTCCGGGACGCCCACCGAGGCGGGCATGGAAGGCGTCGCGCTCGATGACCTCAAGGCCAACGACCTCCCACGGGGGCAGCCCGGCGATCTCGCTGTAGTCGGTCCAGACCGAGAACGCCCTGGCGGCGATGTCGCGGACATGACCGCTTTCGTCCCAGTAGCGCACCTCGGCGCGGTCGGCGGCGTAGCGCGCCGACAACAGGAACTGGTGGCTGTCGGAGAGCCGCGTCAACGCGTCACGGACATCGTCGAGCGGAAGTGCGGACCCAGCAGTGGTGATCACCACGTGCCACATCCGCCGTGCACCTGGGCCGGCGTCCTGGTCGCTCACGCTGTGCTGCCTCTCTCGTCGGTCGGACGACCCAGCACCACCAGGTCATCGCGGTGCACGACCTCACGCTCGTAGGCCGTGCCGAGCTGCTGGGCAAGCTCACGGGTCGACCGACCCAGAAGCGGCGGCAGCTCTGTCGCGTCAAAGTTCACCAGGCCGCGGGCCACCGTGTTGCAGTTTTCGTCAACCAGGTCGATCGGATCTCCAGCGACGAACGCTCCGTCGACCGCCGTCACTCCAGCAGGTAGCAGCGACGCCCTGCGCTCAACGACAGCGCGGACCGCGCCGGCGTCCAACGTCAGGCGGCCCTGCGGGGACGCCGCATGGGCCAGCCAGAGCAGCCGCGTCGGCACGCGTCGGCCCGAGGCGGTGAACCAGGTGCCGATGTCCTCGCCCGCCAGCGCTGCTGCCACTGACTGGGCGTGCGCCAGAACCACGGGGATCCCGGCACCGGAGGCGATGCGTGCTGCCGCCACCTTGGTGACCATGCCCCCGGTTCCGACCCTCGACCCGCGCTTGCCAACGTCGACCGCGTCGAGCTGGTCGGGGTGGGAGACCTCGGCGATGCGTGTAGCTCCCTTGCGCGTCGGTGGCGCGTCGTAGAGCGCGTCGACGTCGGAGAGCATCACGAAGAGGTCGGCATGCACCAGATGCGCCACCAGGGCGGCGAGCCGGTCGTTGTCGCCGAAGCGGATCTCGTCGGTGGCGACGGTGTCGTTCTCATTGACGATGGGGAGCGCGCCCAGCTCGAGCAAGCGATACAGGGTGCGCTGCGCGTTGCGGTAGTGGGCGCGACGCACGACGTCCTCCGCCGTCATCAGCACCTGGCCGACGGTGACCCCCCTGGCGGCGAACGCCTCGGTGTACCGGTGCATCAGCAGTCCCTGGCCGATGCTGGCCGCCGCCTGCTGCGTCGCGAGGTCGCGTGGGCGCGCCTTCAGGCGCAGCGGCTCCAGACCGGCGGCGATGGCTCCTGACGTCACGAGGACGATCTCGGTGCCCGACGCCCTGCGATCGGCGAGCGCGCCGACCAGCTCGACGACCCGCGACGCATCGATGGCGCCGTTGGACGTAGTCAGTGATGAGGACCCGACCTTGACGACGATGCGACGGGCTGCAGCGACTGCTTGTGCTCGACTCACATTCGGCGCTGAGGCTGTCGGCCTCACTGGTCCCGCTCCCACGCCTCGACTCGACGGTCGGTGCCACGTGGGCTCTGGAGCTGCTCGGCACCGGTCGCCAGCTGCGGGGCGAAGTCGAAGACCACACCGTCCTCATCGTCGCCGATCACCACCTCGGCGCCAGGCTCGGCGCCCTTGGCGACCAAGGTGTCCTCGACGCCGAGGCGGGCCAGCCGGTCGGAGAGGTAGCCGACCGCTTCGTCGTTGCTGAAGTCGGTCTGCCGCACCCAGCGCTCGGGCTTGTGCCCGCGCACCCGGAAGCGGCCCTCCTCCAGCGTCACGGTGAATCCCGTGTCGTCGACCGGGGTGGGACGCAGCACGATGCGGGTTGCTTCTGGCTCAGGAAGGGCCGCCCGGTACTGCTGGACGACCTCGGCGAGGGCGAAGCAGAGCTGACGCAGGCCTTCGTGGCTGACCGCCGAGACGGCGAAGACCGGCCAGCCCCGCTCGGCCAGCTCAGGCGTCACGAGGTCGGCGAGCTCGCGCGCCTCAGGAACGTCAATCTTGTTGAGCACGACCACCCGGGGTCGGTCGGAGAGCCCGCCGTACGCCGCGAGCTCGTCCTCGAGGACCTGCAGATCGGTGAGTGGGTCGCGGTTGGGCTCAAGTGTGGCGCAGTCGAGCACGTGCACGAGAACGGCACAGCGCTCGATGTGACGCAGGAACTCGTGGCCGAGCCCTTTGCCCTCGCTCGCCCCTGGGATCAGCCCTGGAACGTCGGCGATCGTGAAGCGTGTCGAGCCAGCCTCGACAACGCCGAGGTTCGGCACCAAGGTGGTGAACGGGTAGTCGGCGATCTTCGGGCGCGCGGCAGAGACCGAGGCCACCAGACTCGACTTCCCGGCGCTCGGGAAGCCAACGAGGCCAACGTCGGCCACCGTCTTGAGCTCGAGGACGACGTCAGCCTCGATACCCGGCTCACCGAGCAGGGCGAAGCCCGGTGCTCGACGCCTCGGAGAGGCCAGCGAGGCGTTGCCCAGCCCGCCGGAGCCGCCAGGCGCGATCACCCATCGGGTACCGTCGCCGGTGAGGTCTGCAATGACTTCACCGTCGAGGCCAACGACAACGGTGCCCTCAGGGATGGGAAGGACCAGGTCCTCGCCGTCGGCACCACTTCGGTGCCCGCCCATCCCGGGCTTGCCGTAGCCAGCTTTGCGATGCGGGCTGTGGTGGTAGTCGAGCAGGGTCGTCACATTGCGGTCGACGACCAGCACGACTTCGCCGCCGCGTCCGCCGTTACCCCCATCGGGGCCACCGAACGGCTTGAACTTCTCGCGGTGCACCGAGGCGCAGCCGTTGCCACCCTTGCCGCCAGCAGCGTGCAGCAGGACGCGGTCAACAAAGGTGGCCATGGCGTCCTGCCTCCTTCACACGCGTCGATACACGAAAGGCCCCACCCGAAATCGGGCGAGGCCGGACTTCGTGGCGTGCCGTCGGGGCTATTCCGCCGAGACGATGTTGACGACTCGACGACCACGGCGGGTGCCGAACTCAACGGCGCCGGCGGTCAGGGCGAAGAGCGTGTCGTCGCCACCGCGGCCGACGTTGCGACCGGGGTGGAAGTGGGTGCCGCGCTGGCGGACGATGATCTCGCCGGCGTTGACGACCTCGCCGCCGAAGCGCTTGACGCCGAGGCGCTGGGAGTTCGAGTCACGACCGTTGCGCGTCGAGGACGCACCTTTTTTGTGTGCCATGGCTCCTTCTCACTTCCCCGCTGCGACGCCGGTACTGATGCCAGTGACCTTGACCTCGGTGTACTTCTGCCGATGTCCCTGCCGCTTGCGGTATCCGGTCTTGTTCTTGAACTTCATGATCGTGATCTTGGGGCCTTTGATGGCGCCGACGACCTCAGCGGTCACCGTGACTGCGGCGAGCTCCTTCGGGTCGCTGGTGACCGTGTCACCGTCGACGACGAGAAGCACCGGAAACGTGATGGAGCTGCCTGGCTCGCCGTCGATCTTGTCGATCTGGACGACGTCGCCGACCGCGACCTTCTCCTGGCGGCCGCCAGCGCGGACAATCGCGTACACCGCGAACTCCTCACGTCACCACCTGCTGGCAGCGACAGACTCTGGGCGAGGCCCGGTGGCCGCGCGGTTGTTAAGTGTTGGTTCTTCCGCACACGCGGAACCAGGCGCATCAGCGCCGAGGTCCCAGGGTACGGAGTGCCCCCTAGGCCGGTCAAACCAGGGTGGCGTCCTGCTCCGGCTCGCCGACCGGAGCCGCCTCGGCGACAAGCGCAGGGGCCGGCTCAGCCGGCTCGGCCGAGGTGGCTGGCTCATGGTCAGCGGCCGCACCAACGGTCGCTACGGCCACCTTCGCCAGGGCGGCCCTGGCTGCGGCCTCTCGGGCAGCGACCTCAGGGTCAACCTCCGGAGTGGTCGCTACCGCCGCCTTTCCACGGCGCCGGCGTGGGGCGCGTTCCTCGCCCCGCTTGGCACCACCGTCGGACTGCTTCTTGGCCTCGACCGGATCAAGCGTGACGTGCCGGCCGCGGCCGCCGCACTCTTCGCACGTTGTCGAGAAGGCCTCAAGGAGGCCCTGCCCGACACGCTTGCGCGTCATCTGGACGAGCCCGAGCGAGGTGACCTCAGCCACCTGGTGCTTGGTGCGGTCGCGGCCCAGGCACTCGACGAGCCGGCGCAGCACGAGCTCGCGGTTGCTCTCGAGCACCATGTCGATGAAGTCGATGACGATGATCCCGCCGACATCGCGCAGCCGCAGCTGTCGGACGATCTCCTCGGCTGCCTCGATGTTGTTCTTGGTCACCGTCTGCTCGAGGTTGCCGCCAGACCCGGTGAACTTGCCGGTGTTGACGTCGACGACGACCATCGCCTCGGTGCTGTCGATGACCAGGTAGCCACCACTGGGCAGCCAGACCTTTCGGTCGAGCGCCTTTAGTAGCTGCTCATCAATGCGGTGCGAGCTGAACACGTCATCGGTGCCGGTCCATTTCGAGAGCCGCTCGGTCAAGTCAGGCGCCACGTGCGTGACGTACGCATCGACGGTGTCCCAAGCCTCGTCGCCTGAGACCACGAGCTTGCTGAAGTCTTCGTTGAAGACGTCCCGGATCACCCGGACAGTGAGGTCTGGCTCCTCGTGAAGCAGTGCCGGTGCGTTGGCAGCGGCGGTCTGCTTGGAGATCGCCTCCCACTGTGCCGTGAGTCGGCTGACGTCGCGCTGCAGCTCTTCTTCGCTCGCGCCTTCGGCGGCAGTACGCACGATAACGCCGGCGTCGTCCGGCACGATCTTCTTCAGGATCGCCTTCAGCCGTGACCGCTCGGTGTCGGGCAACTTGCGGCTGATCCCGGTCATCGAACCGTCCGGCACGTATACGAGGTAGCGGCCGGGGAGCGACACCTGCGCCGTCAGCCGAGCGCCCTTGTGGCCGATCGGGTCCTTCGTCACCTGGACGAGCACAGCGTCGCCTGACTTCATGGCGTGCTCGATCCGGCGCGGCTGTCCGTCGAGCCCCGCGGCGTCCCAGTTCACCTCACCGGCGTAGAGCACGGCGTTGCGGCCACGGCCGACGTCGACGAAGGCGGCTTCCATGCTGGGAAGCACGTTCTGCACCTTGGCGAGGTAGACGTTGCCGACCATCGTCGATGCCGACCGCTGGGCGACGTAGTGCTCGACGAGCACGTCATCTTCCATGACGGCGATCTGGGTGCGGTCGCCTTGCTGGCGAACGACCATGACGCGGTCGACCGCCTCGCGCCGAGCGAGGAACTCAGACTCGGTGAGGATCGGCGGGCGGCGGCGGCCCTGCTCGCGGCCCTCGCGGCGCCGCTGCTTCTTGGCCTCGAGCCGGGTCGATCCCTTGACGCCAGAAATCTCGTCCGAGGCCTTGCGCGGTTCGCGAACGTGGACGACGGTGCGTGCCGGGTCGGCCTCGCCGCCATCGCCGTCACCGCCGCCCTTACGCCGGCGACGCCGCCGACGCTTGGTGGTGCCAGAGCCGCCTTCATCGGAGTCGTCGCCGTCGGAGGCTGACCCCTCGTCGTCGGTGCGCTCGTCGGTCGTGGTCTCCTCGCCTGTCTTGCCCTTACGGCCACGCCCTCCGCGCCGACGCCGGCGGCGCGGGCCGCCGTCCTCGTCGCCATCGGAGTCGGTGTCGGCGTCCGACGAGGACAGCTGAGCATCCCCGTCGTCGCTGCCAGCTGCCTTCGTTGCGGTCTTCTTCGCGGTCTTCTTGGCCGGCTTGTCGGCGGCGGCGGGGTCGGGAGCCTTGAACAGCAGTGAGGGGGCGCCGGCATCGGTCTCGGCAGCAGTCTTCTTCGCAGCTGTCTTCTTGGTGGTTTTCTTCGCCGACTTCTTCGCTGGCGCGTCCACGGTGGCTTCGCCAGCCGGCGAACTCTCCGCGGCAGCGGCCTTCTTCGAAGTCGCCTTCTTCGTGGTCTTCTTGGCCGCTGTCTTCTTCGTGGTTTTCTTGGCCGCAGGTGCGGCGGCTGCCGACTCCGACGGCGTCTCGGCGCTCGGCGGGCCAGCTGGGCGTGCCGCCGCTCGCCGTCGGGTACGCGGCGCGGGCTTGCTGCCGGCCGCTGGGGTTTGTGTCGTACTGGTCGTGCTGGTGGTAGTGGGCTCGTTGTCGAGCATCCGGGTAACTCCCATTCGGCCCGAGCGGCGCACCGCATCGGGCGAAGTCTTCGGCCCCTCTAGGGGCGATCAGGTGTGGGCCTACCGCGGGTGCGGGTCGGCCGCAACGGCATCGCCAACGCTGGCGCGGTCAGCGGCCAATGGATCGGCCACCGTCCCGCTCTCCGGGTCGATGGGGCCTTGCGCCAGCCGGGTCACCATGGGTGGGACCGGCGGCGTCAGGCCCGCCACCTGTCGCAGGGCGGTGAGGATGTCGTCGGGTCGTACGGCAGGTGTTGCATGCCGTACCACCGTCCGCAGTATCGCACAGGGTGCCCCGGAGGCTGTCGTGCCGCTATCGGCGGCGAGTCGGACGATCGGTTCTCTGGCGTCGAACCGGCGCGGCCCCGACTTCATCATCCGCTCCACCTCGACCTCGGTCTCGGCCATCAACGCAGCCACAGCCTCGGCCGCCTGACCTGCGGAAACGTCCGGAAGCTCGATCTGCCACTCCGATGCCTGGAGTAGATCGGCGAGTGCCCCTGGAGCCGCCTCGACTACCTCGATGACATCCAACCCGGGTGGTAAGGCGGCGTCCAGGGAGGCCCGCACCCGGTCAGGGGAGAGCCGCTCGGTGACCGAGATCTCCAGGTACTCCGCCTCGCTGGCCGACCCCATGGCAGCAGCCCCGGCGTACGAGATCTTGGGGTGCGGGGTGAATCCGGCGCTGTAGGCCATCGGGACACCAGCGCGGCGCAGCGCCCGCTCGAGGGCGCGCTGGATGTCGCGGTGGCTGGTGAAGCGCAGTCGTCCGCGCTTGGCGTACCGCACCCGCAGCTTCTGGACGATTGGCGCGACGTCTCGCACCGGAGGCTGCCGAGCCATCAGGCTCGCAAGGTTTCGACGCCGGCGCCGATGGCGGTGAGTGGTAACAGCTGCTTGCCGGTTGGCCCGATCTCGATGTCGGTGCCCATCTGCGGGCAGACGCCGCAGTCGAAGCACGGCGTCCAGCGACAGTCCTCGACCTCGACGTCGTTCAGAGAGTCCTGCCAGTCCTCCCAGAGCCAGTCCTTGTCCAGGCCGGAGTCGAGGTGGTCCCACGGCAGAACCTCGGAGAACTCGCGCTCACGCGTGGTGTACCAGTCGACGTCGACTGGTTTGTCTGCGAGCGCCTGCTCGGCGCAGCGCATCCAACGCTCGAAGCTGAAGTGCTCGCTCCAACCGTCAAACCGACCACCGTCACGCCAGACCGCCTCGATCACTGCGCTTACTCGCCGGTCGCCGCGGGAGAGCAAGCCTTCGACGATGCCGGGCTTGCCGTCGTGGTAGCGGAAGCCGATGGCCTTGCCGTACTGCCGATCGTCGCGAATGTTGTTGCGCAGTTTGGCCAGACGCGCATCCGTCGTCTCGTGGTCGAGCTGCGCCGCCCACTGGAAGGGGGTGTGCGGCTTCGGCACGAAGCCACCGATCGACACGGTGCAGCGGATGTCCTTGCGTCCAGCGACCTCGCGACCGGTCTTGATCACCTCACGGGCGAGAGTGGCAATCTGCAGTACGTCGTCGTCGGTCTCGGTGGGCAGCCCGCACATGAAGTAGAGCTTCACCTGACGCCAGCCGGCGCCGTACGCCGTGGTCACGGTGCGGATCAAGTCTTCCTCGGTGACCATCTTGTTGATCACTCTGCGGATGCGCTCGCTGCCTCCCTCGGGGGCGAAGGTCAGCCCGGAGCGTCGTCCGCTGCGACTTAGCTCGTTGGCGAGGTCGATGTTGAACGCGTCGACGCGCGTGCTCGGAAGTGAGAGCGAGGTGTTGGTGCCCTCGTAGCGATCGGCCAGCCCTTTGGCGACCTCCTTGATCTCGGAGTGATCAGCGCTGGAGAGCGACAGCAGCCCGACCTCCTCGAAGCCGGTCGCCTGCAGCGCCTGCTCGACCATCTCGCCGATGCCGGTGATGCTGCGCTCGCGCACCGGACGGGTGATCATGCCCGCCTGACAGAACCGGCATCCGCGGGTGCAGCCCCGGAAGATCTCGACGCTCGCGCGCTCGTGGACGCTCTCGGCGAGCGGCACGAGCGGCTTCTTCGGGTACGGCCAGGCGTCGAGGTCGGTGACGGTGTGCTTGCTCACCCGCCACGGGACGCCAGGGCGGTTCGGCACGACCCGCTTGATGCGGCCATCGGGCAGGTACTCAACGTCGTAGAAGGCGGGAACATAGACGCCACCGGTCTGGGCTAGCCGCATCAGCAGCTGCTCACGGCCACCGGGAGAACCCTCCGCCTTGAAGTCGCGGATGAGGCCGGTGATCTCCAGCGCCACCTGCTCACCGTCACCGAGTACAGCGGCGTCGATGAACGCGGAGATCGGCTCGGGGTTGAACGCAGCGTGGCCACCTGCCAACACGATCGGGTGTTCGTCGCTGCGGTCGCTTGCGTGCAGCGGAATGCCTGCAAGGTCGAGGGCGGTCAGCATGTTGGTGTAGCCGAGCTCGGTGGAGAACGAGAGGCCCAAGACGTCGAAAGCTCCGACCGGGCGGTGCGCATCAACGGTGAACTGCGGAACGCCGTGCTCGCGCATCAGGGCCTCGAGGTCAGACCAGACCGAGTAGGTGCGCTCAGCCAGAACGTCGGGCTGCTCGTTAAGGACCTCGTAGAGGATCTGAACGCCTTGGTTGGGCACGCCGATCTCATAGGCATCCGGATACATCAGTGCCCAACGAACCGTGGTGGACTCCCACTCCTTGCTGACCGCGTTCAGCTCGCCACCGACGTACTGGATCGGCTTCTGCACCAGCGGCAGCAACGCCTCGAGCCGGGGGAAGACCGACTCAGCCTTGACGGCCGACATGGAAACCTCCGCAGAGTGGGGAAAGCCCGGAGAACGTGCCCAGGGTACGCGGCACCCGCCAATCCCGCCGAGCATCACTCTACGTTCCGCGCTCTGAAGACTTACCGCCAGTCTTGAGGCATCTGACACACCCAAAGCAGCAGGTAAGTCTTCAGAGCGTGCACCCATGCCTGCTAGCGGACTGAGCGGCGCAGGTGGACGTTCTCGAGCAGCCCGATGGCCATCCAGTTGGCAAACATGCTGGTGCCGCCGTACGAGACGAACGGAAGTGGGACGCCGGTGACCGGCATGATGCCGATCACCATGCCGATATTCTCGAACATCTGGAAGGTGAACCAGCAGACGATGCCGGTGGCCATCAGCGTCCCAAACAGATCCTCGGCGCGCATCGCGATGCGCATCGCACGCCAGATCAGTACGCCGAAGAGCAGGAGTAATCCCGCACTGCCGACGAAGCCGAGCTCTTCGCCGACGACGGTGAAGATGAAGTCGGTCTGTTGCTCGGGGACGAAGTCACCACCGGTCTGGGTCCCCTGGAAGATGCCAGCGCCGAAGAGTCCACCAGACCCGACAGCGATCCGCGCCTGATTCGTGTTGTAGCCGACACCCTGCGGATCGAGCTCGGGGTTGGCGAACGCCAGCAGCCGGTCGATCTGGTACTGGTCCAGCACACCGACCTGGACGGCGAGGAACGCACCAAGCACACCCAGAGCCAGCAGCGCAGCCAGCCACCAGAGCCGAGTACCGGCAACGGCGAGGATGCCGAGCACGATCATCCCCATGACGACGGCCGTGCCTAGGTCTGGCTGCAGCATCACCAACCCGATGGGAATCGCCGCGATCAGGAGTGCGAAAGCGACGTCGGGCAGCTGCGGCTCGGTCTCACCGTCGCGACGCTCAGCAAGCAGCATCGCCAGGCCCACCGCGAGCGCCACCTTCATGAACTCTGAGGGCTGGATCGAGAACCCACCCGGCAGCTGGATCCACGCCTGGGCTCCGTTCACCTCAGTTCCAACGACGAGGACGGCGACGAGCCCGATGACCGACGCGATGTAGACGAACGGCGCATAGGCACGCAGCGTCCGGTAGTCGAAGAGCATCGTGGCGAAGCCGAGACCAAGACCGATGGCCAAGTTCAGCAAGTGGCGTTTGAGAAAGGCCTGCGGATCCTCCCCCGCAGACACGTCGCGGGTGGCCGAGTAGACGAAGACGGCGCCGGCGACGCTCAAGCCAAGGGCGGCGGCAAAGAGGACCCAGTCGAAGCGACGCAGGATCGAGTCGCGGCTGGTCGCGCGCGCCCGCAGTGACTGGCGCCGACGCCGTGGCGGGGCAATGGTCTGCGGGTAACCGAGCGTCATGGCGACGCCGCTCTGCGACGCCTGCGGTTCTGCTTCGACGTCGACTTCTTGTCGGTGTTCGCCGCCGGGATGCCGCTCTCGGACGAGCCGGGCAGCCCGTCGTCCTTGGGTAGCTCGATCGTCCCGTCCGGGTTGACCATCGGCAGACCGCTGATTGGCTTGCCGTCGGGAATGATGGCTTGGCTCGGGATGAGCTCGGACCCCTCGACGCCGTAGATCGCCTTGTAGATCTCGTTGACGCTCGGTGCCGAGGTTCCCGAGCCAGTGCCACCCTCGGGAACCATCATCAAGATGACGTACTCAGGGTCGTCCGCTGGCGCGTAGGAGGCATACCACGAGGTGGTCGCCTTCCCATCAACTTGACCGGTTCCGGTCTTGGCGGCAATCGGCAACTTGTCGAGGGGGAAGGTCGTGTACCGGTAGGCAGCCGATCCTGACACCGGCACGCTCGCGAGGGCGTTCTGGATGTACTGCACCGTCGCGTCGGTGGCCGGGACCTGGCCCTGGTCCTTCGGGTCGAACTCCTTCACCACCTCACCGTCCGGTGACATCACTGCCCGCGCCACCTGCGGGCGGTAGAGCGTCCCGCCGTTGGCGATGGCTGCGTAGGCGCGCGCGGTCTGCAGTGGAGTGGAGAGAACGTCACCTTGACCGATCGCCGACAGCAACGCGTCACCCGGGCGGAACTCGGCACCATCGA
>JANLWJ010000381.1:0-5234 GCA_031364455.1 Actinomycetes bacterium
CTCTGGCCTCAACGGACTGACCCACGTAGCCAGCTCCGCATCGGTGCTTCTGGTGGCTGAAGATCTGCACTGGGCGCCGTCCATCGACCTGGATCTGCTCGGGTACCTCGCCGGCCGCATTAGCGGGCTGCCCGTCTGCGTCCTTGCCACGAGCCGCCGCGGGCCGAACTTGTTGGACGACGCAGTCCCAGAAGTTCGCACGATGGAGATCGGCGTCCTCGATGACGCGGGCATCGCCGCTCTAGCTGAAGCGTTGATCGGAGCTCCCCTCGAAGCCGAGTCGGCTAGCGCACTCGCCCAGTACTGCGGCGGCAACCCGCTCTTCTGTCACCAGATGCTGCTCTCACTGCGCGAGCGAGGCGACCTGGTCGGTGACGGCGAGCTTCGCTTCACGTCCGTTGACGTGCTCGCTGATCTTCCACCAACCGTCGAGGGGCTCATGGCCGCCCGTCTCGATCTGCTCCCCCTCGAGGCAGCGCAGCTGGCCTCGGTGATGGCGGTGTCCGGCTTGTCGGTCTCCCGCCGGCTGCTGCGCGAGATCGAGGCAGAGTCGCTGCACGGCAACCTCGATGCATCGTTGGAGGCGCTGGCGGCCCAGGGCTTCGTCACCGACCTCAGCCAACCGGTCGTGCGGTTCGCCCACGCCTTGATCCGCCAAGCGGCTGCGAACCGACTCACGTCGCGCAAACGAGCCGAGACACACGCCCTGCTCGCCGACGCCGTCCTCGCTGTGTACGGAGACACCGACGAGGGCCTGGTATTTCGAGCGCGACACCTGGCCGGTTCGGGCAACACTGAGCTCGCGGTACCGGCGCTGCGTCGCGCCTCCGAGGTTCAGCGCCGTGTCTTTGCCAACGATGAGGCTCTTGCGCTGCTCGAGCAAGCGGTTGAGCTGGCCAGCGCCGGCGCTGAGCCACCGACCGTCCTGCTGTTGGAGGCGGCAGACCAAGCCGAACTCTTGGGACGCTACGAGCAGGCGCTCGACTGGTACGAGCGGGCAGGGGACTACCTTCCCGCGTGGGTTGGCCGCTCCGAGGTACTGCGCAAGACGGGCCGCTTCGACGACGCCCGTGAGGTAGCGACCACTGGCCTTGAGCGGTTCACCGATCAGCCAACGGCGTCCGCGGCCCTACTGCTCCAAGATGGCCACGCTCGACTCTCCGCGGGCGACTACTCCGACGCTGCTCAAGTTCTAGCCGAGGCTCTCAGGCAGGCACCCTCTGCTGGAACGCTGCGCACGACGATCGAGGTACACCTGGCCGACGCCTTGGCCACTCTGGGTCGTACCGAAGAGGCACTGACCTACGGCGAGAGCGCTATGGCTTCGGCTAGCGCGGTCAGGGATCAGTCACCCCGCCTGGCGGTGACTGTGGCGCGCACACTCGGAGGCGTCCTACTGGATGCAGATCACTGGGAGGATGCGGCCGAAACGCTCCACCAAGGCCTCCAACTTGCCCGCCGTCTCGGCGATATCGAGGAGCAAGGCGCCTGCCTCATCAACCTCGGAGTGACTGAGGAACACTTCAATCACTACGACAAGGCCGCAGACTTCTACCGCGAGGCCATTGCGCTCTTCGAGCAGATTGGCCATGCCACCGGCTGCCTGGTTGGCTACGGAAACCTCGCGACCGCCCTGGGCCAACTGGGGCAGGTAGACGGGGCTTTGGCGGCCGCCGACCACGCGGAAGAACTGGCGACCGAGATCGGTGACCAGTTCACGGCGCTGGATGTGACGTTGACACGCGTAGAAATCCTGATCGGTCTGGGTCGCGCGAACGAGGCCGAGACGGTCGCCGAGGAAGCCGCCGAGGCCTTTAGAATCCTCGGCGTCCCGGCGCAGGAACAGCGAGCCGTTGAGTTAGCCGAGCGCGCCCGGTCGGCACTGTAGAGGCCCGGTCAGCGGAACTTCGTCGAGCCCGCAATGGTGGAGTTGATGCCCAAGTCGATACACCCAGCGTCAGGCGCACGGTCAATAACGCCACCGTTGGACTTGCTCGTCGTGAAGACCACACAGACGAAGTCCCCAGGGGTAGGGGGAGTGGTAGTCAGATCAGGGAGGGTGAACCAAGGAACTGGTGTCAAGAACGTAACTGCCGGCGTCCCAGCGGACGTCTGGGCCGGCACACCGGAAGTGGTCACCGGAGTTCCGGACTCCGAGATACCCCTGTATATGGCCATCGTGTAGCTGACGTTCTTACACGCGTCAGCGCGTAAGTCCACCTCGGCCAGCACCTCAGCGCTCTCGGATGGGGGAATCGGATCCCCAAGGGGAAGACTCTGGTAGTTCACCCGCGCACCGTCGATGTCGGCGCATGCCCTGCCGGTGTCACTATCTCCCGGAGCGGCACTCGCCATCGGCGCTGCCACCAGCATTCCGACGAGTGCAGCGGTAACGGCAATGACTGACTTTCGCATGGTGGCCTCCACGGTCCCTCGTTGAGTCGTCACTTCTTGACGGTCATTGTGGTCGTTGCGGTGATCGGACCCGACCCGCTCACATACCCGGTCAGGCTGACGGCTATGGGCCGACCATACAGGTTGTACGTGTTGGCGAAGGCGAGGATTTGCTGACGACTGAACTTGCCGGTGAAGAGCGTGGCCGTGCTCGTTGAAGAGAGGAGCCCGACCTCCGCGTTGACTGTCGCCCCAGCGGCCGTTGTGGCAGTGAGCTTCATTCTCAAACTGCTGGCCAGCACCTGCGTCTCGGTCGCATTCGCGACGGTGAGGTAACCCGTCACGGGGTTGCCCGAGGAGGTGGGTACCGGGTTCGGGTCGAACCGCAGTGTCGTCGCGCCTGCAGTCCCGCCGACGGCGACAACGCAAGGCTGTTCGCTGAAGGCAATCTCGTCGACGGTGCTCACGCCATCACCATCGGGGTCGGCGAAGGCGTTCGACGGGTCGAGATCGCCCGAGCCGACCACCGTTGAACACCCCGCTCCCGTGTCGCCGAGACGGTCCTGGGCAGCGGGAACGCCGTCATTGTCCTCGTCGGGTAGCACCGTGAACTGGCTGGTTGTGGCGGTCTGGTTGCCGTTAGAGTCAGTGGCGAGCAAGCGCACACCGTAAACGCCTGGTGCCCATCCACCTGCGGGAACCGCCTGGCGCACCGACGTCCCGGTCCCGGCCCGAGCTTCCGTCCCACCGGGTGGGGTGATGAACCAGTCAAGACTCGACCCAGGCAGCACACCGTCCTCGGCGTCGCGCGCCGTTCCGTCAAGGGTGACGGTTGAGTACTGCAAGTACGTCGAGTAGGCGTCGCCCGGTGCCGGCCCGTAGATGGCCGGCGCAGGTGGCTGTGACTCCAGCGACGGCTGGGTCGGGGCTTGGACGCTCTCAGACGTCGAGAACCCGTCGTTCGCGATGGCCACCAGCCCACTTCCAGGTGGGCAGGCACCGATCAGGCTTGGATCGACGTTGACGGACCACGATGCCGATGTGCCGCTCACGGCATCGGGCTTCAGCGCGACAGCGACCGGGTAGTTGACCGTCCCGCAGCGGAAGACCAGGTCGATTCGCAGGTTCTCCGGATCTGCTCCTGTGGCAGTGACCGTGTACGGATCTCCCGAGCCCGAAGACCCCGAGCCTCCGCCGAACCTACGCACGAAGGCATCGGCGTAGTTGTTCGTATCACCGGCATCGAGGTTGGGGGCGGTGCTCACGAAGGTGGCTACCTTGCCGTCGTCGCTGATTCCGCCCGGCTTGTAGCCGAATGGCGCCAGATCATTCGTGGACCCGTCGGCAATGGCCGGGGACCCGTTGCTGTTTACCGTTGCCAGCGTCGGGCCGTCATCCTGACCGGTGGCGAAGTCGAGGGAGAAGACGTCCTGGATCTCGCATTGGAATTCGCATCCCACGTCGGAGTCGGTGTCCTCGTCGCTGAAGTTGGACGCGTTGCTCGCCATCAGCACATCGTTGGCACAGGTGGAGCTCGACGGGATGCACCCCAAGTCCGGCGTCACGTCAAGTAGGTAGGTGTCACCGTTCAGCTGAACGCCGCCGGGCGCCTCACTGAACCGGCTGACGGAAGCCCCGCCGGACATGTCCCGGACGAAGACATCAGCTACCTCGTTGCTGTCGTTGGTCACCAAGTTGTTCGCGTCGGAGTCGAACACCACGAACCTCGCCTCACTTGGCCCGGAGAGGGGGCTGAGCAACGGCGGGGTGAGGACGTCTCCGTTCATCGGACCGTCGACGCTTGCGCACGCGTCGGGATCACAGGTGCCGGACGACACGATTCCGTAGGCCACGAGACGGGTGTCCCCCTGCATGTCCCGCACGTAGGCAGCGAGGGTGCCGGGATTGGGTGCCCCAGAAAGATCGTCACCCGCGGTGAGCGGGGTGTCGCTGAGGAAGGATACGTAGCGACCGTCGTCAGTGACTGATCCCGGTTGCTCGCCATGGTCCACGCAGGTGAAGCCGAGAGAGCTACAGCCAATTGACCGCACACTCACCAGCTCCGTCGCGCCTCCTACATCCAGATCCCGAAGATAGACGCGCGACGCGACTCCTTGATCGGGCGCCGATATCGTGTCGAGGTTCGTAGCTCCTGAGGAGAAGGCCACGAACCGTCCCGTGGCACTCAGCGCCGGCCGGCCAATCGCCCCCTCATTCGCTACCAAACCGGCAGACGATAGATCTGCCAAATCAAGAATTCCATTCTCCACGTCGTAGACGTACAGGTGTGCCGTCTCATCTGACGGGCTTGGGTCGACCAAGTTGCCTGCATCGGACACAAAGGCGACCGTCGATCCATCTGCGCTGATGACTGGGTCGTAGCTCCGTCGATTAGAACGCTCCGGCTCGCCGCCAAAGCTGATGCCCGCGGTAATGAGCGTGGTCTCTTCACTCGCAACGTCACGCAGATAGATGTCTTCATGGACATTCGTATCGAGCGCGTCGAGCGGGGCCAGCGTTCGGAAAACGACGAGTTTGCCGTCACCGCTGATGTCTGAGGAGTACGTCGTATTGTTGGACTGAAAATCAGGATCGCTTGCTGGGCCACCAGTCCTGGCGCTGACACGCTCCGTCGATCCGACGCTACTTCCAACGCTGACGTCGGTGACTTCGGGGACGGCAACACGGTTCCGCGCATAAAGCGTCACGCCGTCCTTCTCCAACACGATGCGCTGTGCACTGGTGTCGAACGGCACCGCGGCGGTGAAGGTCGCTTGGGGTCCAAGCTCGACGGTAGGCGGATCTGGAGGTCCGACTGGATCGACCTCGTCGTCGTGCGC
>JANLWJ010000491.1:0-3308 GCA_031364455.1 Actinomycetes bacterium
AGCCAGCGTGTCCGCGCTGTTGGGATTTAGCGCGATCGCCCTCTCCGCGGCCACATTGAAAGCGTCGATCTCGTGGCGAAAGAAATGAGCCACGGCAAGCGCCATGTAGGCGAGTTGGCTGCGTGGGTCGAGTTCCACGGCGCGCTGCGCCGCACTGATCGCGCGCCCCAGAGGGTCCGGCCGCGAATTAAAACCCTGCGAATACTCTTCCACATGCATTCGCGCCAGTGAAGCCCACGCTTCAGCGTAACGTGGGTCAAGTTGTACCGCGCGTTCCAAGCAATCGCGAACCTTGAGGTGCACCGCAGGAGTGATTACGCGCCAATGAGCATAGCTATGAAGCACGCATTCATAGGCACCCAGACTGGTCGTTCCCTTTCCGGCGGACTGTTCGAAGGTGGATCGGAAAATGGCGCCATGCGTATCGCCGATCGCACTGACCACGCGTTCGGTGATGTCGTCTTGCACGCCAAAGACTTTTGCGTTCTTCAGACTTCGCTCGTAAGACTCCGCCCACAGGTGAGCGCCCGTATTCGCATCCAGCAGTTGTACGTTTACCCGGACCTCGTCGCCCCTGCGCTGGACGCTGCCTTCGACCACATAGCGAGCGTTCAACTCCCGTCCGACTTGCCGGATATCTATGGCGCGTCCCTTGTACGCAAAGGTAGAGTTGCGCGCAATCACATAGAGATTCCGGAAGCGACTCAGTTCGGTGATGAGTTGCTCAGTAATGCCATCGGCGAAGAAATCCTGTTTGGGATCGCCGCTCATGTTGTTAAAGGGCAGAACTGCGATCGCAGGTCCCGCAGGCATCGCAAGCGCAGGGTCATTGGATGCCGTGGCTTGATCTTGCTGGGGCTTCTGCACGTTCCAAACGACGCCGAACGCGATCATCACCGCCAATACCGCGACCGCGCCAAGTGCGAGAGCACGGCGCAGGGCTGTCCGCGCGGGTCGGGACTTCACGGCCGGCGCACCCATTAGCACCCGATACGCCCGCACCGGTTTGGCGATATTCTTGACCTGCTGCTCGCCGATGAACTTGAAGACGAGCGCAAGCTTGCCCTCAACCTGATCAAACGCGGTGCCGGAAATACAGATCCCACCCGGCTCGGCCAGCGCTTGCAACCGGGCCGCGACGTTCACCCCGTCGCCATAGATGGTGCCGTCCTCCTGCTCGATGACATCACCCAGATTGATACCGATGCGAAATTGCATGCGCTGGTCGCCGGGGATCGATTCGTTTTGCTTGCGCAAAGCCGCCTGCACTTCGGAAGCGCAGCGCAATGCTTCGACAACACTCGGGAACTCTGCCAGTACGCTGTCACCAGCGGTATCGATTAGCCTTCCGGCGTGGCTTTGGATGCCTTGCCGGAAGACGTCGCGCGCGGCATTCAGAGTCCCGACAGTCGCGTCTTCATTCTGAGCCATCAGCCGCGAGTAGCCGGCGGCGTCGGCGGAGAGGATGGCGGCGAGTTTTCGCTTATGGCCCATCGATCGAGATCCCTCTAATGCGACGGGTTGAATCACGGGTTACGCGCGTCTTCGTGCGTGCTCGGGGGGACAGCTTCGGAATCACGTTAGCCCCGTGCCCAGCAAACCTTCATGGAACTGCCGGAGGGTCTCTTCTGCGACATTGTAGTTTCGATAATGCTGCTCCAGGCTGAAGCCGGGCTTAAGGCGCAGCGTCTCCTGTGCCGCGTCGCGAGCCTCTTCGACCCGGCCAAGGCGGCCGAGGATCATCGCGCGCCAGGCGTGAAAGACGTGAAACCCAGGCATGTCGATTTGCTCCAACTCTGCCAACGCCTCTTCGTCGTTGCGGTGCAGAAAATGATAGAACACGATGGTCAAGTGATACCAGCTTGGTGGATGCGGGTCGAGCCGCATAGCCTTCTTGGTCAGATCGTATGCCTCGTCCGTCCGGCCGAGCCATCCGATATGGATGGCAACGTTCGCGATCAGTTCGGCGTGGTTAGGGTTCAGCGCCAGCGCTTTTTCAGTCTGTGTAGTGAATTGCGCAAGTTCCTTCCGGAAAAAATGAACCTTGGCGAGGTTCCAGTGCGCCATGGCGTCGTCCGGAGACAATTCGACAGCCTTGCGCGCCACCTGCAATGCACGCTCCAGCGAATTGGGACGCGTGTTATAGCCGAAACGAACTTCGTCCAGGTAGATCCAGGCAAGCTCCCAACAGACCCTCGAGTACCTTGGATCCAGGACAGCTGCACGCTCGAGCAGGTCGCGGGCGATGGCATGCCCCTCACGATCATGTGACCGAAAGTAGCTCGTCGCTTGAAGCACCAGGTCGTAGGCCTCCATGGCTTCCGTGGGTTTGCGCCGGGCACGATCGAGCAGGGCGCGCTCGAGCTGAACTCCGAGTGTGCCGGCGATTTGATGCGTAATTTCATCCTGGACCGCAAACACGTCTTCGAGCTTGCGATCGAAGGTGTCCGCCCAGAGATGCGCACCCGAGCCAGCGTCGATCAACTGGGCGGTGACGCGGATGCGTTCGCCAGCTCTGCGCACGCTGCCCTCCAGCACGTATTGAACACCCAAATCTTTGCTGACTTCACGAACGTCAACGGCCTTGCCCTTGTACTTGAACGTCGAATTGCGCGCGATGACGAAGAGCTGCTTGAACCGGGACAATGCAGTGATGATGTCTTCCGTGAGTCCGTCGCTGAAATAATCGGCCTCCTCTCCACTGCTCATGTTCACGAACGGCAGAACCGCGATGGCGGGACCGGAAGGTAATGAGAGCGGGGAAGCCGCTGGACTGACAGCAGAAGTGAGTGCGATTCGATACGCCCGCACCGGCTTGGCAATGTTCTTGACCTGCTGCTCGCCGATGAACTTGAACTGAAGAGGAAGCTTGCCCTCCACCTGGTCAAAGGCGGTGCCGGAAATACAGATCCCACCCGGCTCGGCCAGCGCTTGCAACCGGGCCGCGACGTTCACGCCGTCGCCGTAGATGGTTCCATCCTCCTGCTCGATCACATCGCCGAGGTTGATACCGATGCGGAACTGCATGCGGCGGTGCTCGGCAAGCTGTGCGTTGCGCTTGGCAAGTTCGTGCTGGATCTCGTTGGCACAGTCAACCGCTTCCACCGCGCTGGGAAACTCGGCGAGGACGCTGTCGCCAGCAGTGTCGATGAGCCGTCCGCCATGGCCTTCGATGCGTTTGCGGAACAGGTCTCGGAACTCGTTGAGCACGCGCAGTGTCTCGGCCTCATCATCGGCCATGAGCCGCGAGTAGCCGGCGGCGTCGGCGGAGAGGATGGCGGAAAGTTTGCGGTGGGTGGGCATCGAGG
>JANLWJ010000430.1:0-3047 GCA_031364455.1 Actinomycetes bacterium
GGAGCGCTTCCGGTGTTGCTCGAGCGTGCCCGCGTCCAGCAGGAGGCTCAGATAGAGATCCTCGAGTCGCTCGAGGTGTTTCCCTCAACGCTGCCGACCCGACGCGAGTCGGTCTATGCCGGCTGGGTGTCGATCAGCGTTGGCTGCAACAACTCGTGCACGTTCTGCATCGTTCCGGCGCTACGCGGTGTCGAGAAGGATCGCCGGCCCGGAGACATCCTCAGTGAGGTGCGCGCGCTGGTGGACGAGGGTGTGATCGAGGTGACGCTGCTGGGACAGAACGTCAACTCCTACGGAGTCGCGTTCGGCGACCGCTACGCCTTCAGCAAGCTGCTTCTGGCCTGCGGTGAGGTGCAGGGCCTTGAGCGGGTGCGGTTCACGTCGCCACATCCGCGCGACTTCACCGACGACGTCATCGAGGCGATGGCGCAGACGCCGAACGTCATGCCGCAGCTGCACATGCCGTTGCAGTCTGGTTCGGACGTCGTTCTCAAAGCGATGCGCAGGTCGTACCGACGCGAGAAGTACCTCGGCATCATCGAGCGGGTGCGCGCTGCAATGCCGGGTGCGGCGATCACCACTGACATCATCGTCGGCTTCCCCGGTGAGACTGACGCTGACTTCGAGCAGACCATGGAGGTCGCGGCGGCCGCCCGATTCGCCAGTGCCTTCACCTTTCAGTACTCCAAGCGTCCTGGGACGCCAGCTGCCGACATGCCAGGACAAGTTCCCGCTGACATCGTCAAGGAGCGCTACCAGAGACTCGTCAAACTCGTCGACGACATCGCGTGGGATGAGGGCAAGCGACAGATCGGGAGCACGGTGGACGTGCTTGTCGCCGAAGGTGAGGGCCGTAAAGACGGTGCAACTGGACGGCTGTCGGGTCGGGCCGCCGACAACCGGCTGGTTCACTTCGCCGTTCCCGAGGTGGCGGGGGTGGCCGGCCCGGTGCCGCGTCCCGGTGACATGGTCACCGTCGAGGTGACGTACGCCGCCCCGCACCACCTGGTCGCTGACGGCCCGACTCTGGCGCTTCGACGCACGGCGGCCGGTGACGCCTGGGAGCGTAGGCAGACTGAGTTGTCCTGCGCGCCAGTCACTGCTTCTTCAGCGGGTGGTTCAACAGCAGCAGGGCCGGTCGTCTTGGGGCTGCCAACGCTCGGAGCGACCGGCGCCGGGGTGCACTGACGGTGCTCGTGTCAGCCGCTGTTCTGCCGCATCCTCCTGTGCTCGTGCCCGACGTTGCGGCGGGCGCTGCCCACGAGCTCGACTCTGTACGCGCGGCGTGCGCCGCGGCGCTGGAGCGGGTGCGATCCGCTGCCCCAGATCTCGTTGTCTTGGTCGGTGTGGGGAGGGAACGCGCCACCTTCGGGCCGGGGTCGGTGGGTTCCCTCGCTGGGGTCGGCGTGCCGGTGCGAACGGCGCTTCCAGGCGCACCGCCGCAGACTGCTGCGACGCTACCGCTCTCGCTGACGGTGGGGTCCTGGCTGATAGGGCAACTCGATGACTGGCCAACGCTTCGCGCCGAGGCGGTGCCGAAGACCGTGTCGGCCCGCGATGCAGCAGCGTTAGGTCAGCGATGGGCTGCGGCCGCTGAACGGGTTGCCATCATCGCCATGGGCGACGGGGCGGCCGCGCTCACGGTGAAGGCCCCCGGCTATCTGGTCGACGGCGCCCAGCTGTGGCAGAAGCGAGTCACGCAGGCTCTTGCCGAAGTCGATCTCGACGTCATTGGGGCCATCGACGACGAGGATGCGTCCGCCTATGGGGCGGCCGGTCGACCGGCATGGCAGGTGCTGGCCGGCGCCGCCAGGGTGACGACGGCAGGGAGCGGGCGTTGGCGCGGTGAGCTATTGGCCGACGAGTCCCCGTACGGAGTTGGCTACGTTGTAGCGACGTGGGTGTGGGTGCCGGCGTGAGTGGAACGGCAGGCCCAACCGGTCAGCCTCGGTTGATCGCCGTGGTCGGCGCGACAGCCGTCGGCAAGTCCGATCTCGCCGTAGAACTTGCGCTGAAGCAAGCGTTCAACGGGCAGAGTGCAGAAGTGGTCAACGCGGACTCGATGCAGGTCTACCGCGGAATGGACATCGGTACCGCCAAACTCACCGAACCCGAACGCCGGGGCGTGCCGCACCACCTGCTCGACGTGTGGCCTGTGACGAAGACGGCAACGTTGGCGGAGTACCAGAAGCACGCGATCGATGCGATCGAGGGCATCAGGGCCAGGGGCAACGTGCCGATCGTGGTGGGTGGGTCCGGGATGTATGTGCATTCGGTTGTCGACAGGTGGGACATCCCGGGAACCGATCCGGACGTCCGGTCTCGGTTGGAGGCCGAGCTCGTCAGCGACGGGCCAGACGTGCTGCACCGACGCTTGGCTGAGCTCGATCCCGCGGCAGCGATCGCGATCTTGCCGACCAATGGGCGGCGGATCGTTCGGGCATTGGAGGTCGTGGCCATACGCGGCTCCTTCTCGGCGCAGCTGCCGACCTTCGCGCCGAAGCGGGGCCTGCGTCTGATCGGACTCCGCGCCCCAAGGCCGGTGCTCGACGAACGCATCCAGGACCGGGTCGACCAGATGTGGGGGGCGGGCTTCGTTGACGAGGTGCGCGCTCTCGAGCAAGCGGGGCTGCGCGATGGCCGTACGGCGTCCCGCGCTCTCGGTTACGCGCAGGTGCTGCGCTTCCTGGCGGGGGAGTGCACCGAGGACGAGGCGTGTGAGGAGACCGTGCGGGCCACCAGGCGGTTCGCCAGGCGACAGGAGTCGTGGTTCGGCCGGGACCCGCGGATCGAGTGGCAGGACGCGTAGGCTCTGGCCCGTGAGTTCTGTGGCAGGTGTAACGGTGGCAGGTGTAACGACCGGCACCTCCGTGGCGCCGGCTTTCCTGAAGGGCCACGGCACCCAGAACGACTTCATCGTGCTGCTCGACCCCGATGCGAAGTTCGGACTGAGCGAACGTCAGGCATGGGCGCTCTGCGACCGGCGCCAGGGCCTGGGTGCTGACGGCGTGCTACGTGCGGTGCCAGCAGACAGCGGTGGCTGGTTC
>JANLWJ010000465.1:0-1596 GCA_031364455.1 Actinomycetes bacterium
CCAGGCCAACGGCCCAACAACCCGATCAACCCGACGGTCATTCCGGTCACGCGCCCGGCTCGCCCGCGGGTTATCGTGTGCGTTGATATGACTTCTTCTGTCAAGACCAGAGCCGAGCTGCTTCTCTACATGGTCGTTGTCTCCGTGGAATCCAGGGCCTGAGCAGAGGCGGGGCCAGTAAAACCGACGGTTGATCCTGCTGATATCCGTGGGTTGGTTACCACCTTACTTGGTTCCGTCGAGCGCCTTCCTCGGTCTAGGCTCGAGGGTCGACCGAAGCCGCCTCATAACGCCATCGAGGGTTGCGCCAATACCGGGGCCGCGCCTCTGCCCAGACCCTGGAGTCGAGTGAAACGGACTACGCGTTGATCTTCACCTCCTTGGCGATGGCCCACATGAAGGCGAGCAACTCGCGGGCGATCGCGGTGGTGACGATGTTGGCGTGCTTGCCGCGAGCGATGAGCCTGCGGTAACGCTTGCAGCGCCGCACCTGTGCCTTCCATCCGATGTCTTGCGCGACCTTGGGGAGCTTGTCGATGCGTCGCTGGATGTGCACCGAGATCTTTGCGGGGTAGCGGTAGGCCCACGCGCCTTCGATCAGGACGCGACGTGCGCGACCGTTGCCGGTCTTGGTGATTCCACCTTGTCTGCGCTTTTCGCCGCTGGTGTGCTCCGAAGGCGTGAGCCCGACGAAGGCGGCGAGCTGCCGAGGGTTGTCAAAGCGCGTGAGGTCGCCGAGCTCGGCGACGACGGTGAGTGCCACGAGCCACTGCACGCCACGCAGCGCTTGCAGAGCCTCGACGACCGGATACAACCGCCACCCCGGAGCCAGCTCGAGCAGCTGTTGTTCGAGACGCGCGAGCCGCTCGACCTGCTCGTCGACAGCGCGTAGCGACTCCTGGAAGACGATCTGCTGCGCGGGAGTCGGGCAGACCACCTTGGCCAAATAACGACGGTGAGCGTCGTTCCAATCAGCGCGCCCGACGTAGTTGATGCCGAGCCGCAGCAGGAATGACTTCAGCCGAAGCTTCGCGGCCTTCAGCGTCACGCGCGTCGCATCTCTCGCACGGGAGACGTCGCGGATGGCTTCGTCTTCGACGGAGGGGACGTACACACCCGTGAGATCGCCGGAGCGCAGCAGCCGAGCCAGCTCGACGGCGTCCCGGCGGTCGTTCTTCACACGATCGCGGGCTTCTTCGGAATCAGCGACGGCGCCACGACCCGGCAGTCGAAACCCTTGCCGGCCAGGTAGCGCTGCAGCACGTACCCGCACCGCCCTGCCTCGTAGGCGAACACCAGCCGTGGCGACCGGCTCTTCAGCCGGCGGACCAGCTTGTCGAGGTCGCTTTGCCGCGTGCCGATCTGCCCGACGAAGTGCGGGGCCTCGGCCGTCCCGCCCACGGCATGCGCGACGCTGATCGTAGCTTTGTGCACGTCCAGATCGACGAAAAGAGGAGTAGTCTTTTGCATGGCTGACCTCCGGGTGAAAGGGTTCACAAGCGATTGTGAATGCGGCTCTGGTCCCGACGGGACTAACCCGCGACAACTCCGGAGGTCAGCCGTGCTGTTCACCAGAAGTCATGGTGTCTAGACACC
>JANLWJ010000494.1:0-4389 GCA_031364455.1 Actinomycetes bacterium
CGGGGCTGACGCACCGGGTCATCCACCCGGCGTGCCATTGTGCGCACCATCCGATCAAGACGCCGCTGGTCAATCTCGACGACTGGCGCGAGTTCTTGACCCCCGAGCTGGCTAACCAGTTCCTGCGGGGCAGCGTCCCGACGCGGGACCGCAGCGACGGTGGCCTCGGCGTCAAAGTCCAGGCCAAGGCGTTCGGCGGCGTACTCGAGTTCCTTTCCGGCCAGGTCGAGCCGGACGGTCGCCGCGCGGTCAGCAAGCCCGGTGTCCAACGCAAGTACCGCCTCGCCGCTGGACATCCCGCCGATCTCGACACCGGCAACGGTCGTGCCGCGCGGAATGCTCCCGCCCACCCAGGTGAAGGCGCCCAGGTACGCGAGCGCAAGGACTGCAACGAGGGAACTGGCCGTGACGGCCACCATCCGCCGGTTACCGCGGCGTTCGGCCGGCGCCTCTTGGGGATCGACGTCACTCACGAAGCATCTCCGGACGACAACGTGCGGTAGTTCCGGCGGAAGTAGAGCAGCGGTTCCCGAACCTCCCCGGACAAGATCTCGAGCTCGACGACCTCACCAATCACGATGTCATGGTCGCCTGCGCGACGGATCTCGCTGGTGCGGCACTCCAACGAGGCCAGCGCGCCGTCGATCCACGCCACCCCCGAGCTCGGCGATCGATGGTGGCCCGAGCGCTCGAGCTGGCCAGCTAGTGGCCGCCCCTTGGTGGCGAACCAACGAGAGGTGGGCTGGGCAGCAGCAGCCAAGATCGAGACCCCCCAGGTTGGGCTTGTGGCAATGGCCTCGTGAAAGCGGGAGTCACGCTCGACACAGACCATGACGAGCAGGGGATCGATCGACACCGAGGCGAAGGCGTTGGCCGTCATGGCGTGATCGAGGCCATCAACCACGCAGGTCACGACGGTGATGCCGGTGGCGAAACGGCTGACCGCCTCACGGAACTCGTCAGGGGTCGGGGACACCCACCGACCCTAACCCGACGAAGTTGTCAGTGCGTCTGGGCTCCCGCGTAGCGGGCGTTCGCCACCACGATTCCGGCTGGCGAACTCACGAGACGCAGCGTGTTCAGCGATGTCTCGCCGAAGGCGTTGGCCTTGGCGCTGGAGAGCGCAAGCACACCGACCATCCGGCCACCAGCCTTCAGGGGCATCGACAGGAAGGTTGCCATCTCGCCCTCATCCTCGGCACCCAGATAGCCCTCTGGGTCGGCAACCCGGGCCTGCAGATCGTCAACGGCCACGTCTGTCCCGGTGCTGTCTGAAGCGGCATCGGCCAACCCTTCGAAGAATTCGCCGTACTGCTGCTGTGAAGTCTCGCGGGCGACCCTGATGTAGGTCGAGTGGTCGTCGAGCATGAGGACCGAGGCGAGGTCGTAGTCGACCACTCGGCTCAGTACATCAAGAACCTCCGCGATCGTCTCCTCAAAACCGTGGACACCCGATGCAATCTGCGTCACCTCGGCGGCGATCGACGACTCGAAAAGCTTGCGGTCGAGCAAGTCACTGACGCTGCCGAAGACATCGTCATCTTGCATGTCCACGGGGTCCGGCCGCAGCGGTGGGCGTCCGCCCCGGGCGGCGTCGGCAGCGCTCAGGACCTCGTGCACCGCCTCAACCAGCTGCGGGGCTTCGAAGTCTTTGGTGAGGAACCGATCAGCGCCGGCTTGGGCTCCCCAGTAGCGATCGCTCGCAGCGTCGAGAGAGGTCAGAAGCAGGATCGGGATATCGGCGGTCCGCCAGTCGTCCTTCAGGAGCCGCGCGGCCACGTATCCGGAGACCCGGGGCATCTGGACGTCCAGTACCACGGCGTCCGGCATGTGCCGGAAGACCAGCTGGACAGCCTGAACGCCATCCTCGCCCTGCACGACTGTGTAGCCCTCACGCTCCAGCACCGTCGAAACGATCCGGCGCAGGGTGGGGCTGTCGTCGGCAATGACCACCGTCGGCATCTGGCGTCCTCTCTCTTCGCTCTCCGAGGACTTCGGCGGAAAGCCCCGCCGACTTAACGTCCCGCAAGCTGTCGACCTGGCCTAACGCCCCACAAGGCGACGGACAGTGTCAACGAGCTGGGTCTGGTCGAACTCGCTCTTGAGCAGGTAGGCATTCGCCCCGGCATCGAGGCCGGCTCGCTTGTCGGCCTCGTCGCCTCTGGAGGTCATGATCACGACTGGGACGCTCTCCCACCCACGGGTACGCCGAATGGTCCGGGTGAGCGTGAAACCGTCCATCCCGGGCATCTCGACGTCGGACAGAACCAAGTCGACCGGGTCACCACTCAGCCGAGCGGCACCGTCACTCCCGTCGACGGCGGTGACCACGTCGTAGCCGGCGCCCTCAAGGATGACGCGCTGCAGTTCACGAACGCCAATCGAGTCCTCCACGACGAGGACGCGTGCCTTGCCGGTGGTGCTGCGTCCGGCGCGACCAGGACCAGCCGTTAGCGCGCCTTCGGCCGCCTGGGGAACGGTAGGTGCCTCGAAGGCGATGCCTCGGGTGTACTGCTCAACGGCCATCTCACGGACGTCGAGGAGCAGCATCACGCTGCCATCGCTGTCGATGGTCCCCCCGCTGATGAACGGCGGCCGACCGAGGAAGCCGCCGAGGTCCTTGACCACCACCTCGAGCTCGCCTTCCAGAGCATCGACGGCCCACGCCAACTGCTCAGTGGCGCTGCCGTAGCGGACGACGACGCCGACCTTGGTCTCACGCTCTCCCGGCACGCCAAGGGCACGCCCGAGGTCGGCCAGAGGAACTGTTGATCCGTGGCGCACGAGTACCGGTGCTCCAGCCACGGTGGAGGTCTCGATATCGCCCAAGCTGATCGTCTCGACCACATTGGTGACCGGGACGGCATACCTCTCGCCGCCGAGCCTGGCTACCAGGCAACGCATCACACCGAGCGTGACCGGCAGGGTCATAACAAAGTTCGTGCCTATTCCGAGCACGCTCTCGATCTCGATCGTCCCCCCGAGGTCCTCGACCGCAGTACGCACGACGTCCAGTCCAACGCCGCGCCCTGACGTCGATGTCACTTCGTCGCGGGTGCTGAATCCTGGCTGGAAGAGGACGGAGAAGAGCGCCTGGCCTGACACCTGAGTGTCTGCTGTCAGCAGGCCACTCTCGATTGCCGACAGGCGCAGGGTCTCCTCGTCGATGCCATAGCCATCGTCGGCGACCTCAATGACGATGGTCGACCCGGCAGCTCTGGCCGAGACGGTGACCGTTGCCTGAGCGGGTTTGCCAGCCGTGAGTCGCTCCGACGGAGATTCGCAGCCGTGGTCAACCGCGTTGGTGACAAGGTGGCGGAGTGCGTCAGCGACACCGTCGAGGACGCGGGTGTCGAGCTCGATGTCCTCACCGACTAGACGAAGCTGAACATCCTTGCCAGTGGAACCGGCTACCTCACGCACGAGCTGGGGGAATGCCGCGACGACTCGACGTACCGGCACCATCGCCAAGCCCATCGCGCCGTCGCGCACCCGAGCGAGGCGGTTCTGGGCATCCTCCATCGAGCCGCGCATCTCACGGACAACAGCCTGGAACTGATCACCGAGGGCGATAAGCCCGTGCAGACTCTCAGCGACTTCGGGCGGAACCGTCACGTCGGTGGCCGTCAGCTGCCGGATAGCCCGAACGATCCGAACGTGATCGGCCGTGAGCGCGGTGAGCTCGAGGACTCCTCGCTCGACCCGCCGCGCCTCAAGCTCGGCCTCGCCGACGACGTCGAGCAGGCCGTGCACCCGTCGAACGGGTACGCGCACTGACTCGCCCGCTTTGGGACGGTTCGACTCGTCGAGGTTACCTTCGTCCTCGGCGACAGTCAGCCGTGGGACGTCGACCGGGTTCTGTCCTTCGAGGGCACCGTCCAGCGCAGCGATCAGCCGGGCGAGGTCGTCATCAGAGATGGCCCGGGCCGCGCCAGGAAGTCCGCGTCGAATACCTTCTGCCGCAGCAAGGAGGAGATCAACCAGGTCGCGTCGCGGGTCGAATCGTCCGTCCCTGATCGCACCGAGGAGATCCTCGGCACGGTGGGCCGCATCCACGACGCCGTCGAGACCCAGCATCCGGGCAGAGCCCTTGACGGTGTGCGCATCACGGAAGAGGGCAGCAACGAGCTGCCTCGGCTGCGGGTGGTTCTCAAGCTTCAGTAGTCCATCGCAGAGCGACGCAAGTCGGTCCTCGACCTCCTGCCGGAAGGTCGCTACGAGCTCAGGATCATTGGCCCAGCTACTCATACGTCCACTCGATCCTGCTCGGTCCGCGCAGTCGTCAGATCACCGTCGGTGGTTTTGAATTGGGCGATGGAGGCGCGGAGGTCACCAGCGAGAACGTTCAGCTCTGTAGCAGCAGCCGCCGCCTGCTTAGACCCCACCGCA
>JANLWJ010000474.1:0-3098 GCA_031364455.1 Actinomycetes bacterium
CGATGAAACGAATCCTCCTGCGCGAAAACCAGCTCCATCCCATGCTGGTCGTCTTCGAGGACCTGCACTGGATCGACAGCGAGACCCAGGCGTTCCTCGACAGTCTCGTCGACAGCCTGCCTGCATCGCGCATCCTGCTCGCGGTCAACTACCGGCCGGAATACCGGCACGGCTGGGCGAACAAGACCTACTACCGCCAGATTCGCATCGACCCGTTGCCGCCTGAGAGCGCCACAGATCTGCTCGACGCGCTGCTTGGCGAAGATCCGGGAACTGAATCGCTCAAGCGGCTTCTGATTGAACGCACGGAGGGCAGCCCGCTTTTTCTCGAGGAGAGCGTGCGCACGCTGGTCGAGACCGGCGCATTGACGGGGGAACGCGGCGGCTTTCATCTTGCGTACGCAGTTGATGACATTGAGATGCCAGCCACTGTGCAAGCGATGCTCGCGGCTCGCATCGACCGGTTGCGAGCGGAAGACAAGCGGCTGCTGCAAACTGCCGCGGTGATCGGCAAGGACGTACCGTTTGCCTTGCTGGAGGCAATTGCCGATTTTCCCGAAGCAGGCCTCAGGCAGGCACTCGCTCGCTTGCAGGAGGCCGAATATCTGTACGAGGCGCGCCTGTTCCCGGACTTGGAGTACACCTTCAAACATGCGCTGACGCACGACGTCGCGTATGCCAGCCTTCTCCAAGAGCGAAGGCGCGAATTGCATGGCCGAATCGCAGAGGCGATCGAGGCGCTTTACGCAGACCGGCTGAACGAATACGCCGAGCAACTCGCGCACCACGCTATGAAGGCGGAACTGTGGGGGAAAGCGCTAATTTATCTTAGACAGGCGGCGAACAAGGCTTCCGCGCGATGGGCATTTCGAGAAGCCGCGCGGTATCTGGAATTGGCGCTAGACGTGCTAGACCACATGCCCGATCGCGACACCCTTGCTGAGGCCGAGATTGAAGTTCGACTTGCCCTACGATCCGTGTTGTTGCCGCAAGCGCGATTCAAGCGGATCGCCGAGATTTTGCACGGAGCCGTCGCGCTAGCAGATAGGATTGGGGACCGACAAAGACTTGCCTGGGCAATCGTGCAGCTAGTTCCAGTCTCCTTGGAATTGGGTGACATGGATTTGGCCCAGACGTCGAGCGCGCGAGCACTTGCGCTTGCACAAGAAATTGGGGACTCGGTGCTGAAGACGAGTGCATGGAACTACGTTAGTCACTTGCACCACACGGCAGGCAACTACGTGCAGGCCACGCAGGCAGGACGGCAAGCCCTTGAATGCAGCGATGCGGCGGTAGCAATAGCTGTGGCAAACGGAGTTTTCACAGCGCTTCCGGCTTTTCTTCTGCTCTCCCAGGCAGAGAGTGGTGCGTTTTCGCAAGCGCTGGCGGATGGGGAAGCACTAATGCGAAGAGTCGAGCCCGGGGGACATCCGTTTGCTCTCTCGCTCATGAGCTTGGTAATCGGCTACGCGCACATGCGACGTGGTGTCGCGGTCGAAGCGATACCAGTACTCGAGCGGGGAATCAACTTATGCCAAACATTTGCCATTGATGTTCAGATTCCTTGGACTGCATCCACCCTTGGAATGGCCTATGCGCTGGCTGGACGTTACAAGGAGGGTGTAGAGCGCGCGGAAGAGGCGGTTCGATGTGCAGAGGCGCTGGGAATCAATCGATATCAGCCACTACGGACAACGATGTTGGCGAATGCCTATCTGCTCGCCGATCGTTTAGACGACGCGCAGGCGACCGCTCAACAGGCCTTGGAGCTTGCTCGCCGCCATCACGAGCGCGGTCCTGAAGCATGGTCACATTACCTGGTCGCAAGGAGCATGGCGCAGCTACAGCGCGCCGAGCGAAACGAAATCCATGATAGGTTTCTTGCTGCTCTGAATTTGGCTGACAAATTAGGCATGCGCCCGCTCGTCGCGCATTGCCGCCTAGGGCTGGGGAGGTTGCATGCCGAACACGGTGACAAGTATAAAGCTCGTGAAGAACTTCAAGGAGCGCTCACGATGTACCGCGAGATGGGGATGCAGTATTGGCAAATTCAAGCTGATGCGGCACTCGAAGCTTTAAGCTGAACGATGTATTCGGTACGCATTACTGGTCCTATCCAAAGACTGGAGGAGCTTCAAATGACTCAATCGTTCTCAAGACTCTTTCTAACCGGGGCGCGTGGGCTGCTTTGTGTGATAGGAATATTGGGTCTGGGTGATGGTATTGCCCTGGCAAACGAAAAGCCGGTTCCGCCACCCTATCTCGTTACCGGTAGCAACCATGTGATCGTGGGCGTCGAATGGGAAGAAGCAGCCATCCGGAATGCGTTACCGTCTTGGGTTACCCCCGCGAAAGAGATGACCGGTGCGATCAATATCTACTATGCCGAAGGAGGATACGGCCTTGGGGCGTTTCAGTCGGCATACTTCTGGGTCGATATTGAAGGATTTGACTCCATAAGCGGCATTAAGGGGCGTTGGATGTTGCACGGCGTTTATGGTCCAAACGAGAAGACCACCGCAGCCATGAGGGATTGGGAAGGCTTCCCTGTTCGCAATGGCACTTCACGTTTTGAGCCAACCTCTCAAGGGAAGCGCGCCATTGGTACCGTAAATGGTGAGGACTTCGTAACCGTTGAAATAAAATCGATTCCGGACTCCTGCGTACCTGGCTCGGTCACCCTCAACTATTTAACGCAGAAAGGGCTCATCGAGGTTCCCGCCGCCGGCGATGTTTGCAAGGCCGAGCCTGTTTCGGTCAAAGTGCACGCGCGCGCCGACGATCCATTCGCGGCATTCCGACCAGTGAAGGCCTTATGGGCCATTGAGTTCAAGAATGGCGCGTTCTCCGATCCGCGCCCCCTACCGCTGAGTCGATAGCAGACGTCTCTCACGATCAGCTACGCGTCGTCCTTCCTGCCCGCCGCGCGTATGAGCAGTCTGGTTTCCAAGGCTAACCACTAGGCCTGGTGGCACACCGCCCGACCGAAGGTTTGGCCGGTCGAAAGGCCGCTGGTTTGAATCGCGCCTGGTTCGGCGAAATCGCAACGGCCCGCTTCGAGGGTTGCTGCCGCACTGATCACGGCGCGTGCCTTGTTC
>JANLWJ010000477.1:0-2748 GCA_031364455.1 Actinomycetes bacterium
GGCGCTACTGCTGGGCCCCTGGCAGTTCGTTGGCGCGATCAGGGCTCGTTGGCCGCGAGTTCATCGCGCCACCGGGTACGGATATGTCGTGGGTGTGGCACTCGGTTCGATTGGCGGACTGTTGCTTGCCCCAACGGCGTACGGGGGTGCGGTCTCCACGGCCGGGTTCGTCGGACTCGGGGTGTGCTGGGCCGGAACGACTACGCGCGCGGTCTTGGCTGCGCGTGCCGGCGACTGGGATGAGCACCGGCGCTGGATGGTGTTGAGCTTTTCGCTCAGCTTCGCGGCGGTCACGCTACGCCTGCTGCTCGGTGCAGTTCAGGGCCTGGACGCCGCCGGACTCTCGCCAGTGTCGTTCACCACCGCTTATCCGCTGATCGCCTGGCTCTGTTGGGTGCCCAACCTCGCGCTGGCGAGATGGTGGATCACTGTTTGAGGGTGGCCACCATCAGCGCCTTGATCGTGTGCAGCCGGTTCTCCGCCTGGTCGAAGGCGATGTTGGCCGATGACTTGAAGACTTCGTCGGTGACCTCGAGGCCTCCGGCCACACCGGTGAGATCGGCCACCTCTCGCCCGAGCGTCGTGTGCTCGTCGTGGAAGGCTGGGAGACAGTGCATGAACTTCGCTTCGGGGTTACCGGTTCTCGCTAGCGCCGCCGAGTTCACCTGGTACGGCATCAGTTCAATGACGCGTGACGCCCAGACCTCTTTGGGCTCACCCATCGAGACCCAGACGTCGGTGTGCACGAACTCCGCACCGCGCAGACCCTCGTCGAGATCCTCGGTAAGCGTGATCGTGGCGCCGGACCGCTCAGCGTGCTCGCGGGCGATGGCCTGCACTTCGGCGTCCGGCCACAATCCTTTGGGAGCGCAGATGCGCACGTCCGATCCCATGATCGAGCCCATCACCATCAGTGAGCGGCCCATGTTGAACCGTCCGTCGCCCAGGAAGCAGTAGCTCGGCCTCGTGGTGTGCCCGGCCGCGTGCTCCTCCATCGTGAGGAAGTCTGCGAGCATCTGAGTCGGGTGCCACTCGTCGGTCAGGCCGTTGTAGACCGGGACATCGGCGTACTCGGCGAGCTCTTCGACGGTCGCCTGAGCCTTGCCCCGGAACTCGATGGCGTCGAACATCCGGGACAGGACGCGTGCGGTGTCGGCCGCCGACTCCTTGTGTCCGATCTGCGACGACGACGGGTCGAGGTAGGTGACGTGGGCGCCCTGGTCGTATGCCGCGACCTCGAAGGCACAGCGGGTGCGCGTCGATGACTTCTCAAAGATCAGCGCAATCGAGCGTCCGGTCAGGTGACGCTGCTCAGAGCCGGCACGCTTGGTGGCCTTGAGCTCGGCAGCGAGGTCGATCAGCTGTTGCAGCTCATCGCGGGTGAAGTCGATCTCTTTCAGGAAGTCACGCTCGCTAAGGACGTCGCTCATCGACGGCACCACCTCTCTTCGTTGCGGATCTTAACGAGCGTTGGTGGCTTCCCACAGTCGAGCCGCCCAGGTGCCGCGGGGCCTGGCACCTACGCTGTGCGGCGTGACGAATACCTCGCGGGCTCGCGCCATCGCTCTCACGATCTTCGGACTCACCGTGGTGCAGCTGGCCGTCGCTACTTTCGTGCCGGGGCTGGAGCAGTTTGCGGGCAAGGCGTTCGGCGCCCGGCTGATCGGCTACCCGGTGATGATGCTCATCGTCCCCGCGGTCTACTGGGCCTGGGCGAGGCGTCAGAACCCGGTGCCTGCGACGCCATGGGCCGCCTACGCACTCCTCTGGGCGCCCTTCCTGATCGATGTCACCGGCAACACCCTCGACCTCTACGACTCCGTGGTGTGGTGGGACGACGCCAATCACTTCGTCAACTGGTTCCTGCTCTCAGCGGGAGCCGGGTTGATCCTGTCGAGGTCGTCGGGTCTTCCACCGTGGGCCGTCGGCTGGCTCACTGTGGGAATCGGGGCGATCCTGGCGATCACCTGGGAGCTCGGTGAGTGGTATGCGTTCATCAGACACGGCACCGAGCTCGATACGGCGTACGAGGACACGCTGTTCGACGAGGTCCTCGGCACGCTCGGTGCGGGAGTGGCAGGAATCTGGATGGCTGTTCGACGGCGTCGTGAGATCAGGCGCGAGGCTTGACCTTCGTCGGGTCGAAGATCGACAGGTCTGCGACGGTCGCAGTGGAACCGCCGACGGCCACCACCGTGTCGTTGTCCGCAGCAGCCGTGTCCATGATCGCCAGCGCGATTGGGCCGAAACGCGGGCTGTTGGTTGGGCTCGTCAACGTTCCAACGACCTGGCCCTCCTTGGTGACCTCGCAACCGGCTTCGGGCAGCTCGCCGGCCTCCAGCCGCAGTGTCTTGAGGCGTCGGGGCGGCTCGGACGCGATCTTGTGCAGGGCGTCCTTTCCGACGTAGTCGATCTCTGGCGCGAAGCTGACCATGCGGTCCATACCGAGGTCGAACGGCGTCAGCTGCCCGGGTTCGTACTCGAACTCGAAGACGATGAGGCCCGCCTCGATGCGGGCGATGTCGATGGCGTTGAAGCCGACCGGCCGGACCCCGGCGTCGGCAAGCGTGAGCCAGAGTCGTTCAGCGTCGTTGCGCGCCGAGATCAGTTCGTAGCCCAGCTCGCCGGAGAACCCGGTGCGGGACATGAAGACCTCGATCCCAGCGACCGTGACCGGCTCGGTGAAACGGAAGTAGGGAAGGTTGGAGAAGTCGAAGTCACTCAGCGGCTGGAGGATCTCGCGCGACC
>JANLWJ010000524.1:0-1841 GCA_031364455.1 Actinomycetes bacterium
TCGCATAGACATCGAAGGTGTCGCCGCACAACGGATTAATGCCGTGCGCCTTGCGGTTGGCATCGGTGAGCTCGTGAAAATTGCGCGCGTTCTTGATGTGATCGAGGATGACTTCGCTGTAGATGCTTTTGGTTTCGGGCAAGAGCAGTCCTTCAGGCAAGCGGCCGCCAGCCGTCGATGGCGATGATGCAACCAGTGAAGTAGTTGAGGTGGGCCACGACGGCAAGCGCGGCGGCGCCGATCGCGCCGGATCTGCCGGCACCGATCTGGTTGTTCAAGCTGTGGGAATTCATGAGGCCATATTGAACCACAGAGGCCGGAGCGACGACCAGAAATCTGCCGCGGATCAGCGCGTTCGCCGCACAGGCAATTTCGTCACTATTCCCCGTTTCGCCGTCATTGCTTTGGGTACTGCACTGTCCGACTCGGGAAGCATCTCAGTTTCCGACTGGCGTTGCAGCATGTCCTGAAACAGCCTTTGCGTTTCATCCGACGGCGGCACGCCAAGCAGCACCGACAAAGTGTGTTTGAGGCGCCGGTAGGCGCTGAAAGCTTCGCTGCGCTTGTCCATTCGCTCGTAACAGCGCATCAGTCCCTGGTGAAAGGATTCCACGATCGGGTCGGCATCGATACCGCGCAGATAGCATTGAACCGCCCCCTGCAGATCGCCCTCGGCTTCCAGTCCCGCTCCGTCCCTAGACAGCACGTCGATGAATTTTCCGCGCAATCGCTCTCGTGGCGCCACACTCCAAGATTCACCTTCGTCTTCGGGCAGGAAAGTGCCGCCGTACAGGGCGAAGACCTTTTGGCTGTCGAGCCCAGTTTCGGCAAGTCGCGCCTCGAAGACCCACGCATCCACCCAGCACGTTTCCGGGTTGAGCGACAGCTTTCCACCCTGATGAATGACCGATTCATTCGACCCCAGCAGCTTCCTTAAGCGCAGGACCGTGATGGAGAGTGCGTTGCGGGCCGCGTCACCCTCCTCGTCTCCCCAGAGCGCATCGCAAAGCGTCTGTTCGCCAATGTCCCGCCCGCCGTGGGCCACGATCGCCTTGAGGAGCAGAAGGGTCTTGCGCGGCAGCTTGCGCGCGAATTCGATCGGCTCGCCATTGACCCGTACCTCGAACTGACCCAACGTAGCGATGCGCACCGGCCACGGCCAATTGTCCGGCGCATCGCTCGGTGGTTTGAGACGAAACATGCGAATGATGTCCTGGACCAGATCCACTTCAATCCCTTCTTCGAGTGCGAGTCGGAACAGCGGTGGCATGGCACATTCAAAGTGGCGCAGGTAGTGCTTGCGTCTGCCTTCCTTTGCCAGCGAGAGCGAACTTTTCAGCCGTTCTAGAACGAGTCCCCGATTCCTCTCCACCGACGCTAGCCATGCCTCCACAAACACCAGAGCTGCCCGCCAGCAATCGAAGACGGATGCCTGCTCGATTAACGTCCGGCTCCGCAAGATCAATGGGCGCGCTTTATCGATGCGTCCCGCGTCCAACAGCAGCTCTGCCTCCAGCAACCCGAACAACATTTCCTGGTACCGGGACCCTATCCTGAGCGTTGCCGCGTGAGTCGACTCGGCCAGATCGGCAGCTTCGTCGCGACGCCCCCGAAACTGAGCGCGCCGTGCTTGCAGGAGTCGTAGCATCGCCTCAGCCATCGGGTACCGGGCGCCGGGCATCGCTTCCATCTCGGTTAGGGTGGCATTCGCGACCGTCCAACCCGAGACGCGGAACTCGATCGCGCAGCGGTGAAAGATGCACATCACGAAAGTCTTGCGCATGCCGTTGCGGTCGGCGATTTGACATGCGTGGTGCATGAAGTCGAGCGCGTCTTCGTAC
>JANLWJ010000561.1:0-6345 GCA_031364455.1 Actinomycetes bacterium
AGTGTCGCGGACGTCGTACCGAAGTCGCCACGTCCAGACCAGAGGCGTTGACTGTCGAGCAACAGGCCACCGTTGTGCTGGCTTGCGCGCCCCAGTCCAGTCGCGCGGTCCAGCCACCATCCCCGGCGGTCGCTCCCCCGGCTGGGACGAGCTGTGAGCGACTGGCCAATCTCCCAGGCGAAGTCCCACAACGACTGGCCCCACCTGTTGGTCCCCCCGGCGGTCCCAGCAACCTGAGAATCGGAGGCCGTCTGCTGCGGCACGTTCGTGTGACTCGGGGCGGCCGGTGGTGTCACGCACGACCCGGACGAGCTGGCGCTCGCCAGGACGTCGACCGGGGTCGGGAACGAGGGGAACCAGCCAATCTTGCTCCCACCCTTCGTCCATTCCTCCTGACGGACCCGGAAGAGAGGACACCCGGGCGTGGACGCCGGAACGACGAATGATCCGTAGCCGTTGATGTCGGTCATGGTGCGGTCCAACGTGCGCCACTGCCCCTGGTTGTCCTGCTTCTGCAGAGTGAGATCTCGACCCACGAAGACTGGCGACGGGAGGTCCGGTCGGCGCGTCAGTACCGGCGTGGTGTCGACCTTGATGGTGAACGGACGGTCGGCAAGAGCCTCTCCGGCGCCAACGGCGGACGAGTTCGGGACGGTCGTGAGAACCAGGTCCTGCGAGCGGGCGTTGAAGGTGTACGCCGGCGTCGCGCGACCACGCGAGGCAACCCGGTACTTGATACCGAACATCGACGGTGCCGGGTACACGAACTTGAAGCTGCCGTTGCGTGAGGTCTTGCCGCGGAAGCCTTCGACCCTGGTCCACTCGTCGCCAGGACGACCCATGTAGGACTGAAGCCAGATCTTGCGAGCACCGGAGACCCCGAGCTTGCCCTCGAACGTGACGGCCTGACCACCGACGTACCGGCTCGGCGACACCGATAGCGACCCACTGATCGTCGCCGTCGCCGGAGCAGCCGGAACGACACTGACCAAGATCGCGGCGACGATCGACGCCGCGACCGCAACGCAGAGGGGCCTGAACTGCTTCATTGAGGCGGTTCCTTCGGGAATCGCGGACATCCGGTCTGTTTGATGTCGGCCACAAGCGACGCTCGCTTGAGCGGGGGTGAGGGTGACGGCGACTCGCTCAGGGCGAATCGCGATCTCCCACAGCCACGTTAGGCCTAGCCCCCGCGTCCGGCCAAAACCGACACGCCCGACCCCGACACGCCCGACGCCGACACGCGTGAGGCCGACTCCGCACTCGAGCCCCATCCGCACCCCGAGCCCCACCCGCACCCCGAGCCCCACCCGCACCCGCACCCCCAGCCCCGGATCACTCGAGCGAAGAGTCAGCAGGTCTTGAGGTCAGTCCACGGCGGCGGCGTTGGACCCCTCTGCCTCAGCGGCTAGTCCCGCCGAACCTTGAGATCGGCGAAGTTCGCCGAGGTCTTTCCGAACTCGCGCCAGCCTTCGACCCAAGGCTTAACGAGGGCCATCGAACGCCCATACACCAGTGGGATGCAGCCGACCCGTTCGGCGACGACCATCCGGTCGGCCTCGTGGAAGAGTGCGAGTCGCCCGCGATCTCCGCGCTCTTGACGGGCCCGCTCAATCAACTCGTCGAAAGGAGGCCAAGAGAAGCCCCCCTCATTAGTCTTGCTGGTGGACTGGAAGAGGAGTCGCAAGAAGTACTCAGGGTCGGCGTACCCCGGAAGCCAGCCGGTGAACACTATCGGTGCGATCTCGCGCAGGTCCCGCAGACTTGGCAGCATCTCGGGGGTCCACGCTCGTTGCTCGACCTCGAGTCCCAGAACCTCGCGCCAGCTATGCACGACAGGTTCGAGGAGTGACGCGTTCTCCACGAACGAAGCCACGGCGAGGGATCCGCCGAAACCGCTCATCGCCAGGTGCTTTCGGGCGAGATCGGGGTCGAACCTCAGGGCGATGTCCGGGGTGTGCCCCTGAAGCGCAGGCGGTACCACGCCGCCCGTCGCGACCACGAGGTTTGATGGCACCGCCAGGCCGAGCAGCTCGCGGTCCAACGCCCGCGCGAGCGCAAGCCGGAGGTCCAGGTTCGCCGTGACGGGATCGTTGTGGTCGAAGGCCAAGTAGCCTGACCAAGCTGCGGGCCCGACAACGGCGTCCGAATCAGTGCTCGTCACTAGGTCGACGAACCTTGGGGTGTACCGGACCGTTACTACATCGAGCTCGTCGCGGGCGTAACGAGCCGTCGCCTCCGGAATTCCGACCCGGGTGTACTGGACACGCCGAACGTTGCCCTCGCGCATGCCGCGGTACTCGGATCGCCGCTCGAGTACGAGTGTGTCGCGATCGCGCTCTGAGATTCGGAATGGACCGCTGACGACCTGCCGCTCCGACCCTGCCCAAGCACCGCCCTCGGACACAATTGCGTGACAAGGCTGAGGACCACCGTCAGGTCTGTTCATGACACTCATGAAGTACGGTGCTGGCGCCGCCAATCGGAACTCCACCGATCGATCATCGAGCGCTCGAACCCCGATGCGATCTGGATCGGCGTGGCGTCGCAAGAAGTAGTCTTCGCCTGCCTCCAGCACGAAGTAGATGGCCGCGCTAGAGCCCGGCGCATCGGGGCTCAGCACGCGCTTGATTCCGAACACAATGTCGTGGGCGGTGAGTGAAACTCCGTCGGACCAGCTCAGCCCCTCGCGCAGCCGGAACACATAGCGCAGACCGTCGTCGGCAATCTCCCACGACTCGGCGAGGTTGGGGACGATCGTCCGCTCGGGGAGCTGCTCAACCAATCGGTCGAAGAGGTTCATGCATAGCTGAATGTTGGGCCAAGCGATCGCAGAGTGCGGGTCGGGATCGTTGGGCAGGAAGCTCGAAGAGACTCGGAGCTCCGCGAGCGGTGGGTCGCGTGGAACGGTTGGAGGCGTCCAGAAGGCGAAGCCGTGCCCATAGGCCTCGTTCGCCTCGGCGAAGCGCAACGACATGTGAAAAGCGAGCGCCAGTTTGAAGGAGACGAGAGCCACCTCCTGCCGCTCCCCCCGTGCCTCAAGGAGAGGCAACAACTGCCGGTAGTGGCCGATCGCCTCGTCGAGTGCGTACTCCTGTCGAGCGAGGTCGCCAGCGCGCGCAAGGTAAGCAATCGCTTTGGTCTCATCGGAGGCTCCTAGCCAGTGGTGCGCCAGGAGAGCCGCATCTTCACGCTCCGCGGATCGCTGCTCCAGGTAGACCGCCGCTGTCCTATGGAGGCGCTCGCGATCCTGACGCACCAGGGTGCGATAGGCGGCTTCCTGAATCAGCGCGTGCTTGAAGCGGTACTCAGGCTCTGGCCATCGGCGCGCCTCACGGACAAGATCTAGCCGCTGAAGCTCGGTGAGTATAGCCGCGACCTCGTCGCCACCTCTGATAGTTAGCGCCTCAAGCATTGACAGCCGAAACTGCCGCCCGAGTACGGAGGCAGCCGTGATCGCGGCATGCGCATCGGCGGAGAGCCTGTCGATTCGGGACAGGATGACCTTCTCGACCGTGGGCGGGATCTCGATCGCCACTGCGTGGTCGAAGAACCACGAATCGTCGTCTCGCGTCAGCGCACCGGCGTCAGCGAGTGACCGGACGAGCTCCTCAAGGAAGAACGGGTTTCCCTCCGCGGGTTCCAGAATTCGGTCGGCCATCTCTGTCGGAAGGGTGTCCCGACCAATCAGCGCATCGAGTAGCTCTTGACCCGCATCCCCCGACAATGCCTCTAGCGCTACCTCGCGGTACCGATGAGGCAGCCAGCGCGCGGACTCCTCTTTGGCGCGCCATGCAGGATGATCTCGCTCTGGCCGCATGGTGAGAACGAGCAGAAGAGCTGACTGCTCCGTGTCGCCGACGAGGCGTTCAAGCAACTGCACCGAAGTTGGGTCAGCCCAATGCAGATCCTCGAGGGCGACCACAACCGGACCGTCTTCGGCGAGGCGTGTGAGTAAGGTCCGCACCACCTCGAACGTTCGGTACTGCAAAGCCTCGGGCGAAAGCTCGGCAAGGTGGGCAGCCTCCTTGGGGTCAGGTGAAAGGCCCATGAGTTGTGCGAGGTACGGCTCGATCTGATGGGCGCGCTCCGCGAAGAGAGCTTCTATCTGGCGGCGAAGGGTCACTCGGAGTCGGAGTTCTGGCTCGTCGGTTGACGTCCCCAACCACGAGTGAAGGAGATCACGGATCGGCCAGTAAGGCATCGACTCGCCGTATGAGACACAGCGGCCTTCGAGCCATGTGGGCGTCCGCTCCCCTTCCGGCGCGGCAGCGACCATGTCGTGCAACTCGTTCAAGAGTCGGGTCTTACCGATCCCGGGCTCTCCCACCAAGCAAAGCAGACCGCCGGTCCCTTGAAGGACGGCATTGACCGCCACTCTCCCTTCTGCCAATTCGCGCTCGCGACCGACGACTCGGGCGTGGAGACCAGCAGAGGACCGCTGTGAGTGCACGACCGCAACCGAGGTATCGACGGACCAGGCAGTGACAGGATCTGCCTTGCCCTTGAGCATGAGTGTCACCGGCTCTCGCCAGGAGAAACTGTGTTCGGCCAGTCGATGGGTTTCGTCGCCGACGACTACCGAGCCAGGCGAAGCCCGCGACTGAAGCCGCGCGGCCGTGTTGACCGCGTCTCCGAGTGCGCTGTACTCGACTCGGCTGCCTCCCCCGATCATGCCGACGACAACGAGCCCCGTATCCACGCCTACTCGGACCCCAAAGTCGCTCAACCCCCAACCGCGTTCCACCTCGCCCGCGAAATGAGCGATGTCGTCGAGGATTCTCAAGGATGCGTGAATGGCTCGCTCAGGGTCGTCTTCGTGTGCGACCGGGGCACCGAAGAGGGCGAGCATCCCGTCGCCGGCAAGGTCTTTCACCGTCCCTCCGAAAACCTCCACCGCGTCGACCATGCGCGCAATGGCGTCTGCCACGATCAGCTTGAGGTCTTCGGGGTCAAGACGTTCACCAAGCGACGTCGACCCGACGATGTCAGCGAACAGCGCCGTGACGACGCGCCGCTCCTCCCGCTGGCCTCCTGTCTCGTCCACCACCCGGGCATCCTCCCACTTCGGCGGCCTGCGCTGCGCTATCCGGCCCAAGAGTCGTTCCGAGACCAAGGGGCTTGCGGGATGCTGTCACCAGATCAGCCGACAGGGTCGCCGCGGCGCGACCCTGCCCCAAGACGGCATCGGAGAAGCGCTGAGATGAGGACGGGTCGTAGCCAGTCGCACCGTGATGGGGACGGTCACGTCCCACCCGCGTGTTATCAGTTCACAGTGAAGGAAGTCATTCAAGGTCGTCGCGCACTGTGAACGACTGAGCGCTGTGCGCTCGTGCTGAGTAAACGGGCATGTCACGAGCGCTGTGGGGTGCAATATCCTGGACTGACATCACTCGCGAAGCTGCAACAGTGCGTGGTGCCGACCTGGGGGCCCGCCAGAGGTTATGCCCCATCACCGCGACCCCCACCCAGCGAGGGAGGTTCGCCCGTTGGCCCTCCTCCAGAATCTGGCCCCCTGCTGCGTCGCGGCGTCATCAGCCGGAGTCCCAGCCTCGCGGAAGCTCGAAAGTCAGCATGAATCCCGGGTCCTGGTCCACGGGGAGGCTGCTGATCGACTCGATGACGGCATGAGCAGCAGCAAGTTCGGTCTCCGTTGTGCCTGCCGGTGCCAGCAGCAGGATGGAGACCATCGTACCGTCGATGTCGACGACCCACTCTTCTCGCTGCTCGTCGATCTGTCGGTAGGTCCCGTGGTACCCGGCCACCACGGCCGGCGCAACGTCACCGTGGGAGGCCTCAGAAACCGGCCCGAAGCGCCGGAGGAAACCGTCCCCCCCATCTGGGTTCTCAGTCGCGAACGTGACCTCGATACCAACCGCTCCATTGCTCACGTTGTGCATCCAACGGATGTCCTGCGCGTCCCAGGAGTACACGCCCGCCCGCGCACCGCGGGCTCCTGGCCAGCCGTGGACAACTGGTGCGGGCGAAGGTTGAAGGGGCTCTGGCTGAGTTTCGCCAATTCGGGTGCCTGACATCATTGCGACAAGCAAGGCAACACAGGCCGCGCTGACCGCTACCGCGAGTGCGAGGGATCGATGCCGTCGGTGCACCCCCACGGTGATGGCCTTATCGATGTCGCCCAACTGTTGGACCTGCATCGCAGACTCGTGAAGCTGCTCTCTCAAGGAGGCGCTCATCTCAACCAACCTCCTCGGGTGAGTCCGACAGTGACCGAACCAGCTCTGGCGCGAGCTCGCGCAGGCGACGCAGAGCCAGTCGTGTCTGGCTCTTCACGGTGTTGCGACTGACTCTCATCGCCTCCGCGGTTTGCGCCTCCGTCAGATC
>JANLWJ010000569.1:0-7966 GCA_031364455.1 Actinomycetes bacterium
CCCTGGACAGGGGTGAGGACCCCACCGTTGGCGACTCGCCAGCCGGTGACGGTGGTAGCCGGCCACCGAACCCCGATCAGGTCGACTAACCTGCGCTCGTGAGTACTCCTGAGCCTCCCGGCACCCCCGATCCGTGGCAGCCACCCGCTGAGGGTGCACCGCCACCGCCGCCACCGCCGCCCCCTGGCGCATTTCCACCGGACTACCCACCCAGCTATCCGCCGGCCGGTCAGCCTGGAGCATTTGCCGCTGCGCCGCGCACCAGCGGCAAGGCAACGGCCATTCTGGTGCTGGGCATCGTTGGCCTGGCGTTGAGCTGCGGATGGGGGATTGGTGTCGTCGCTGCGATCGTCGCCCTCGCGCTGGCGCCCGGCGCCAAGCGCGAGATCGCTGCGTCAGATGGAGCGCTGACTGGCGATGGATTCATCAAGGCGGGTGTCATCTGTTCCTGGATCACCGTTGGCCTGACCGTTGCGTTCATCCTGTACATCGTCGCTGCGCTCAGCTTCGGAGGCTGACCATAAGCTCTGGCAGTATGGGGTGCGGCGCCTCTTTGACCGCCCGTAATCGCACCGTCAGCATCGATTGCCACGAACGAGGAGAACTGATGTCAGCCGAGCACGACGACCACGGCTCCACCCCGGCGGCCTGGACCGCCGTCACCATCATCATGATCGCTTTCTTCGTCGGCGGGATCGGCGTGCTGATCTCACAGCCGTGGGTCTTCTGGGCTGGGGTCGTCTTGGCCGTCGTCGGGGTTGCGGTCGGCAAGGTCATGCAGATGATGGGGATGGGCGCCGCGCCGGCGTCCTGACAGGCAAATCCGTGACCACCCTCACAGCGACCCGCCACCGCACGGTTCAGCGATGGGTATGGGCGGCCGGTGGTGTCGCGACGCTCGGTTTGCTGTGGGCCCGCGACCCGAACCCAGCAGGCAGTTATGGGTTCTGCCCGTTGCGGGCACTTACCGGCCTCGACTGCCCGTTCTGCGGAGGGCTGCGCGGTACCTACGCACTGATGCACGGTGACGTTGCGACCGCTCTTGACCACAACCTCCTGCTACCGCTCTTTCTTGGAGTGGCAGTGGTGCTGGCCGGACGTGCGTGGGTTCGAGCGGGTAACGCCGAACGGACCTCCGACCCCTCTGGGTCGGTCGCCGGCGCCCCGGTTGCCCTCTGGTGGGCGCTGGCTGCGGTCACCGCAATTTTCTTTGTGATGCGGAACCTGCCTTGGTTTCCGTACCTGAGCTCAACTGCCTAACCGGCACACGATGGGAGTTGCACGACTATGTCCGACTACGCACCGCCACCACCTCCAGGGGACGTCCCGCCACCGCCACCGCCACCAGGCATGCCACCGGTCCCGGCTGGTGGCGCACCGACCTACACCTATGCAGACTGGCCATTGCGCGCCCAGGGGTGGTTGATCGACTTCTTCGGACCCTGGTTAGTTGCCATCCTCGTCAGCGTCTTCATCAGCGACATGCTCGGATGGATCCTGTGGCTCGGAGCACTTGGCTGGGGCGTCTACAACGGCTACCTGCAGGGTGAGACGGGCCAGTCGACCGGCAAGAAGATCGCCGGTATCCGCCTGGTGCGCGAGGCCGATGGTCAACTCATTGGGGGAGGTCTCGGGATCGGGCGGTTCTTCCTCCATATCCTGGACGCAATCCCGTGTTATCTGGGCTTCCTTTGGCCGTTGTGGGATGCCAAGCGCCAAACCTTCGCCGACAAGATCGTGACGACCGTGGTCATCCGCTGACGGCGGGCGACCGAGCTTCGGAAGGGTCCTGTTGAGCTACCCACCGCCACCGCCACTGCCACTGCCACCGCCACCGCCACCCGTGTCGGGCTACCCGCCGCCACCGCCAAACTCGGGTAAGGCGGTGGCGGCGATGGTGCTCGGGATTCTCGGCATCGTGTCGTGCCAGCCCCTCGGCATCGTGGCGATCATCATGGGCAACCAGGCGGCCGAGGAGATCTCCGCCTCCGGCGGCCGGCTCGGTGGCGAGGGGATGGCCAAGGTCGGGGTGATTTTGGGCTGGGTCGCTGTGGCGTTGCTCGCCCTGGTGATCGTTGGGTTCCTGTTCTTCTTCGTCGCGATCGCTTTGGCCTCCGCCTGACGGGGTGTACCGAGCGGGTGTCGGCCCGCCGATACCCTGGACCAGTGAGCGTGCTGGCCGAGATCGTCGCAGGGGTCCGAGAAGACCTCGCCTTCCGTGAGGCCGCGCGTCCACTGGATGAGCTGAAGGCGAGCGTGGCTGACCGGCCGGACCCACTGGATGCCTTCGGCATGCTTCGGGACCACCCGGGCGTTGCCGTCATCGCCGAGGTCAAGCGCTCCTCACCATCGAAGGGTGACCTGGCAGTGATTGCTGACCCGGCAGCCCTCGCCGTCCAGTACGCCAGGGGCGGGGCGATGGCCATTTCGGTGCTCACCGAGCAGCGACGTTTCGGTGGGAGCATGGCGGACCTACGAGCGGTTCGGGCCGCCGTTGATGTCCCCGTTCTGCGCAAGGACTTCATCGTCACCAGCTACCAGCTCTGGGAGGCACGTGAGGCCGGGGCGGACCTGGCGCTGCTCATCGTCGCCGCCCTCGAGCAGGAGGCATTGGTCTCACTGATCGAACGGGCTGAGTCGCTGGGCCTCACACCGCTGGTGGAGGTGCACGACACCGACGAGGTGGAGCGGGCGGTGGCGGCCGGCGCGCGCGTCATCGGCGTGAACGCTCGAAACCTCAAGACCCTTGCGGTCGATCCCACTACTTTCTCCCGCGTGTCACCGTCGGTCCCACCCGGCGTTCTCCAGATCGCCGAGTCTGGTGTGCGCGGCCCGGCCGATGTCGTGTCGTACGCCCATCAAGGTGCGCACGCCGTTCTGGTGGGTGAGGCTCTTGTCACCGGTGTTGACCCTGAGGCCGCAGTCGCCGAGCTGGTCGCGGCCGGATCCCATCCGACGTCTACCAGGGGAGCCTCATGAGCATCAACACCCCACCGCGCGCCGCCGTCACCAGCTTCGACCCAGATGCGACGGGGCACTGGGGGCGGTTCGGCGGGCGGTTCGTCCCCGAGGCGCTCGTCGCAGCCCTTGATGAGTTGACCGATGCGTTCGAGCAGGCGCGGAGCGATCCGGACTTCATCGCAACGCTGGCGCACCTGCAGCGCACGTACACCGGGCGCCCGAGCCCGATCACCGAAGCAAGCCGGCTCTCCGAGCACGCTGGTGGGGCCAAGGTCCTGCTCAAGCGTGAGGATCTCAACCACACCGGGTCGCACAAGATCAACAATGTGCTGGGTCAGGCTTTGCTCACCAAGCGCATGGGAAAGGCCCGGGTCATCGCCGAGACCGGCGCCGGCCAACACGGCGTAGCGACCGCGACGGCGTGTGCTCTCCTCGGGCTTGAGTGCGTGGTCTACATGGGAGCAGAAGACACCCGCCGGCAGGCGCTCAACGTGGCGCGGATGGAACTGCTCGGTGCTGAGGTTGTCGCTGTCCAGTCCGGCAGTCAGACCCTCAAGGACGCGATCAACGATGCGATGCGCGACTGGGTGACCAACGTCGACAACACGCACTACATCCTCGGGACCGTCACCGGCCCCCACCCGTTCCCGATGATGGTGCGCGACTTCCAGCGGGTGATCGGTGACGAGGCCCGGCAACAGGTGATCGACCTCACCGGAGGGCTACCGGACGCTGTCATCGCCTGCGTCGGCGGCGGCTCCAACGCCATGGGAATCTTCACGGCGTTCCTCGAGGACGCCGGCGTTCGGCTCTACGGGTTCGAGGCCGGTGGTGACGGAGTCGAGACCGGTCGCCACGCCGCGCGAATGGCCGGTGGCTCGCCCGGCGTGCTGCACGGCACCCGCACCTACGTGATGCAGGACGACATGGGCCAGACCATCCCGTCGCACTCGATCTCTGCCGGGCTCGACTACCCCGGGGTTGGACCGCAGCACGCCTGGCTGCACGAGACCGGTCGCGCCACATACGAGCCGATCACCGACGTCGAGGCAATGACGGCGTTCGAGCTGGTCTGTCGCACCGAGGGGATCATTCCGGCCATCGAGTCGGCGCACGCTGTGGCCGGTGCCCTCCAGGTCGGTCGCGAGCTGGGCCCTGACTCGGTGTTGTTGGTGAACCTGTCCGGCCGTGGCGACAAGGACGTCGCAACGGCAGCCGCGTGGTTCGGGATCGACACTGTTGTCGGTGGCGCGTGAGCGCACTTACTGATCTCTTCGAGCGCACTCGCGCCGAGAACCGAGCAGCGCTGATCGGATACCTGCCTGCGGGGTTTCCCTCAGTACCCGGGGCGATTGCGGCGATGCACGCCATGGTCGATGGCGGTGTGGACGCCATTGAAGTCGGCTTGCCGTACACCGACCCACTGCTGGACGGACCTACGATCCAGGAGGCCGTTGACCTCGCGCTGAAAGCCGGGGTCACGACGACCGACGTCATGGACACCGTCCGCGCTGTTTCAGCGACAGGCGTCCCGACGATGGTGATGAGCTACTGGAACCCCATCGAGCGGTTTGGAGTTCAGCGGTTCGCCCATGAGCTGGCGAAGGCTGGGGGGGTTGGTGTTATCACCGCCGACATCACGCCTGAGGAGGCCGGTGAGTGGATCGTCGCAAGTGAGCCGGAAGGCCTTGCCCGCATATTCTTGGTGGCGCCGTCCTCGACCCAAGAGCGGATCTCGATCACCGTCGACGCGGCTTCGGGGTTCGTGTACGCCGCTGCGGTGATGGGCGTGACCGGTGCCCGCGAGCAGGTGGGGTCGGCGGCCCGCGAGCTCGTCGAGCGGACCCGCGCGGCCACCAGCCTTCCGATCTGCGTCGGTCTTGGGGTATCGAGTGGACAGCAGGCTGCGCAGATCGCTGAGTTCGCCGACGGCGTGATCGTCGGGTCGGCGTTCGTTCGCGTATTGCTTGATGCTGCTAGCCCCGAGCAGGGTGTTGAGCGGGTCCGCACACTGGCAGTAGATCTGCGCGCCGGTGTTGGCCGGCGCGCCACCGCGGTATGACCGAGTTTCGCGGTTCGTCGGTGCAGTTGTGGATCTCCACTGTGCTTCGGCTAGGACTTGCCGGTGTCCTGCTCTGGAGCGGTGCAGCCAAAGTCTCTGAGCCGAGCCAGGCGGTGATGGCCGTTCAGGCGTACCAGATCCTTCCGGCAAGCGTCGGGGAGTTTGTTGGCTATGCCCTCCCGCTCTTTGAGTTGGCGATGGGCGTGGCGTTGCTGGTCGGTGTAGCCATCCGGATTACCGCAGTGGTTGCCGGAGCACTGATGACGGCATTCGTGATCGGGGTCGCCTCGGTCTGGGCTCGGGGCCTCTCGATCGACTGCGGCTGCTTCGGCGGTGGGGGAGCGGTGGCCGAGGGCGAGGCCAACTACCTGCCGGTGCTGTTACGTGACCTCGGATTCACCGCGATGGCAGCGTGGCTGGTGGTCTACCCGGCGACGAGATGGGCCATCGACCGCAGTGGCGAAGCTGGCACGGGGGACCTTGGGCTCTACGACGAATGGGATGACCAAGCAGAATCACAGCACGGGCGCAACCGACGTCCGGACGACGATGACCAGGATGCCTACTCCGTAGGCGAACAGGCAGACGAACGGGTAGAGGAGCCAAGGCTGTGACGGACGGCACGCGTGACGGGGGAACCCAGGGCGGAAAGGGCCAGCGGGGCCAGGGCGGCAAGCGTGGGGCCCGTGACCGTCTATCGGCCGAGCGGGCGCAGCAGGCCAAGGCCGACCAGCGCAAGCGCAAAGGCTCGAACATCGCCATCGCCCTGGTGGTCGCCCTGGTCGCGGTGCTGATCATCGGGTACGCCTGGTGGGCAGCGAACGACGAGGGTCCCACCGATGCGGCGCTGCCTGCACTGGTCGAGGAGTCCGGCGGTGGGGTCGTCATTGGCGATGGCCCGGTCGACCTCACGCTGTGGGAGGACTTCCAGTGCCCAGGCTGCAAGGTGTTCGAGGAGGCAAATGCCGAACTCGTCAGGGAGCGCGTCGACGCAGGGGATGTCACGGTGACGATTCATCCGTTGTCGTTCCTGGACGCCAAGCTCGGCAACACGTCCTCGGTGGCTGCCGCCAGTGCTTTCGGGTGTGCCGCGGATGTGGGGGAGCAGGAGGCACTTGACTTCCATCAGATCGTCTACGTGAACCAACCGGAGGAGACACCTGGCCAAGAGGCATGGAGCACCGAGGACTTGATTGGCTGGGGTAACGACGTCGGCATCGAAGGTGATGACTGGGAGTCCTGCGTCACCGACCAGACGTATGCCGGGTGGGTCGAGCAGGTGGCCAAGAGCCAGGCGTCGGCGGATATCCAGCAAACTCCGACGATCTTCATCGACGGAGAGAAGTTCAACCCCAGCGGCGACTTGGGCGCTGCTATCGATGATGCGCTAAAGAGTTCGCTGTAGTGAGTCTGACCGATGCGGTGCTCGCGATCCCTAGTCCAGCTGACGGTGTCTGGTACATCGGCTCGTTCCCGCTGCGCGGATACGCCTTCGCGATCATCATCGGGATCGCACTGGCGATCTGGATCGGCGACCGGCGTTGGCGCGCTCGAGGCGGTGCACCTGGCGTAGTCGCAGACGTTGCGGTGTGGGCGGTTCCCTTCGGCATCATCGGTGGTCGGGTCTACCACGTGATCACATCACCGGCGGCGTACTTCGGTGACGGCGGCAACCCGGTTGATGCCTTCAAGATCTGGGAGGGCGGCCTCGGCATCTGGGGTGCGGTCGTCTTCGGGGGTGTCGGCGCCTGGATCGGTGTCCGCCGACGGGGGATCCCACTGCCGCCATTCGGCGACGCAATCGCACCGGGAATCGCGGTTGCCCAGGCGGTGGGCCGCTGGGGGAACTGGTTCAACCAGGAGCTCTTCGGCCGGCCGACCACACTTCCGTGGGGGGTGGAGATCGACCTTGAGCACCGTCCAGTTGACTACCTCGACGTCAGCACCTTCCATCCGACGTTTCTCTATGAGTCGATCTGGATGCTGGTGGTCGCCGGCATCTTGGTGTTGGTCGACCGGCGCTGGCGCCTCGGGCACGGACGCCTGTTCGCGCTCTATGTCGCGCTCTACGCCCTGGGCCGTCTCCCCATCGAGCTTCTGCGGATTGACGCCGCCAATGAGATCCTTGGGGTACGGGTCAACGTGTGGGTCTCGATCGGGGTCTTCGTAGGTGCGGTGACCTATCTGGTCATCTCCGCACGACGGGTACCCGGCCGAGAGTCGCCCGATGAGCTGCAAGGGTCGGTCGAACAACGGAAGGAACCTACGTGACCGAGCGAGCGTTTGAGATCCACCACTCGCACCGCGATGTAACCGGTGGATGGCTGCGTCCGGCTGTATTCGGGGCCAGCGACGGGCTCGTCTCCAACTTTGCACTCATCGCCGGAGTCGCCGGTGGTACGGCGGCGGCAGGCAGTGACAGCACCGCTGTCGTGATCGCCGGTCTTGCTGGTCTGGTCGCCGGTGCCGGTTCGATGGCCGCGGGGGAGTACGTGAGTGTCGCCTCCCAGAGTGAGTTGGCCCTGGCCGAGATCGAGCTCGAACGCAACGAGCTCGCCAACCGACCGGAGGCTGAGGAACAAGAGCTCGCCGAGACCTTCCAGCGCAGGGGTCTGTCGTCGGCCCTGGCGGCCGAGGTGGCACGTGAGCTCTCGCGCGACCCCGAGCATGCGCTCGAGGTGCATGTGCGTGAGGAACTGGGCGTTGACATGCACGAGCTGCCATCTCCGGTGACCGCCGGCGTCTCCAGCTTGCTGGCATTCAGCGTCGGCGCACTGATCCCGCTTCTTCCCTACGTACTCGGCGCCGAGAGCCTTTGGCCATCCTTGGCCATCTCGTTCGTGGCGCTCTTTGGCGTGGGCGTGCTTGTTTCCCGCGTCACCGTGCGCTCATGGCTCTTCTCAGGTACCCGGCAGCTACTTCTCGGGGGCGCCGCCGCCGGGA
>JANLWJ010000109.1:0-5087 GCA_031364455.1 Actinomycetes bacterium
GATCGACGCGGCGAACGCGATCAAGCAGTACGGCGTCGGGGTCAAGTGCGCCACGATCACTCCTGATGAGGGCCGCGTCGAGGAGTTCGGCTTGAAGAAGATGTGGCGGTCTCCAAATGGCACCATCCGCAACATCTTGGACGGCGTCATCTTTCGTGAGCCGATCATCATCAGCAACATCCCGCGGCTGGTGCCAGGTTGGACCAAGCCGATCGTCATCGGCCGTCACGCACACGGCGACCAGTACAAGGCAACGGACTTCGTTGTTCCCGGTCCCGGCAAGGTGACCATCACCTACGAGCCGGCCGACGGAAGCGAGCCAATGGAGTTCGACATCGCTGAGTTTCCGGGCGGCGGAGTTGCGATGGGCATGTATAACTTCGACGACTCGATCCGCGACTTTGCGCGAGCGTCGATGCGCTACGGACTGGCGCGAAACTTCCCGGTCTACCTGTCGACGAAGAACACCATCCTCAAGGCGTACGACGGTCGCTTCAAGGACCTCTTTGCCGAGGTGTTCGAGTCCGAGTTCAAGTCCGACTTCGAAGCCGCCGGCATTACGTACGAACACCGCCTCATCGACGACATGGTCGCCGCAGCCATGAAGTGGGAGGGCGGCTATGTCTGGGCGTGCAAGAACTACGATGGCGACGTCCAGTCTGACACCGTGGCGCAGGGATTCGGATCACTCGGCCTGATGACGTCGGTGCTGATGACCCCTGATGGAAAGACCGTTGAGGCCGAGGCCGCCCATGGCACGGTGACCCGCCACTACCGCCAGCACGAGCAGGGCAAGCCCACATCGACCAACCCGATCGCCTCGATTTTCGCCTGGACGCGTGGTCTTCATCACCGGGGAACCGTCGACGGCAACGTGGCGCTGCAGCAAATCGCCACCGATCTCGAAGAGGTCTGTGTCGAGACGGTCGAGAGCGGCAAAATGACCAAAGACCTGGCACTGCTCGTTGGACCGGGCCAAGATTGGCTCAACACCCAGGACTTCCTAGCGGCGCTCGACGAGAACCTGCAGTCCAAGCGCGCCGGCTAACCCTCAGCAGGCCTTAGGGATCGGCGGGAAGTGCTGGGTCAGCGAGGTGCGCTGACCCTGTCGAGGTCGTGGAGGAAGCCCGGGTAGCTGGTGGCGACGGCGTCCCAACCGGAGATCTCGATGGCGCCGTCGGAGGCCAAGCCGCAGGCCGCGACCGCCGCAGCCATGGCGATCCGGTGGTCATGGTGCGAATCGACAGCGCCAGGACTTAGCGCCCCGGCGGACACGGTGAGCGAGTCAGGCCCGGTACTCACGACGCCGCCCAGCGCTCGCAGCATCGCGGCCACAGTCTCGATGCGATCGCTCTCCTTGGCGCGCAACTCCGCGGCCCCGCAGAACTGAAGCTCGCCCGAGGTGGCCAGCGAGCCGGCGACGCTTAGGGCTGGAACTTCGTCGATCAGGTTGGGAAGCTCGGCTGCGTCGACGATGGTCCCTGAGAGCTCGGCGCCACGTGCCCTGACCACACCGGAGGCTCGGTCGATGTCGAGGTCGGCTCCCATGCGCAGGAGCACTTCCAGGAAGCCGCTCCGCTCAGGTGACAGGTAGAGGTTCTCCACCGTCAAGTCCGATCCAGGGATGGCGGCGGCGGCACAGATCCAGAAGGCCGCCTGGGACGGGTCTCCGGGAACTGCGAACGTGCCGGCCGACACCGGTCCTGGGATGAGGGTGACCACAGCACCGCCTAGCCCATCGGCCTCGGTCGTCACGTCGACACCGTGCTCGGCGAGCATCTCCTCGGTGTGGCGGCGGGTGGTGACGGTCTCACGCACCACGGTTGGCCCATGTGCACCAAGTCCGGCGAGCAGGATGGCCGACTTGACCTGCGCGCTGGCCATCGGTGGCGTGTAGTCGATCCCGTGCAGGTCGCCGCCGCGGATCGTGAGCGGGGTGAAGCGCCCGCCGTCGCGCCCGCCGATCGTGGCACCCATGGCGCGGAGCGGCTCGACGACCCGGTCCATCGGGCGAGTGGCGACCGACTCATCCCCGATGATCACGCTGCGAAAGGGCTGACCGGCGCAGACGCCGGCGAGCAGGCGGGCTCCCGTTCCGGAGTTCCCCACATCCAGCACCCCGGTCGGCTCGTTGAGTCGGCCACCGGCGACGGTGAGTGTCCCCACCGGCTGGTCGGCCCGCGCGTCGGGGGCCTCGTCGATCCGCACGCCCATGGCCGCCATGATCTGGCGGGTGTGTCGGACGTCCAGCCCGGCCGACAGTCCGGTGATCGTCGACGTGCCATTGGCCAGTGCGGCCAGGATCAGTGCTCGGTGGGAGATGGACTTGTCACCGGGTACGCGGAGCACACCGACGAGCGGGCCGCGGCTGGCAATCTGCGCCTTCGCAGGTGGCTGGTCCGTCATTCCAACAACCCTACCGACGGCTCCGGGCCCGGCCCTCTGCCGATTCCCCGATGTCGCTGCGCTGGGCAGGTTTCACTGCGACAGTGAGCAGATGAACCGCTCCGATCCTCATGGGCGGGTCGCGGTCGTCACCGGTGGGGGAACCGGCATCGGACGCGCTACCGCGCTCCAGTTGGCCGCTGATGGATACCGGGTCGCGATCTGCGGCCGGCGCCCTGAGCCGCTTGAGGCGGTCCGCGAGCAGATTGTCTTTGAAGGCGGCGTCTGCCTGGCCGACACCTGCGATGTCCGCGAGATCGAGCAGGTGCAGGCCTTCATCGGCCGCGTCATCGACGAAGGCGGGCGCATCGACGCGCTGGTCAACAACGCGGGCGGGCAGTTCACCGCCAACGCTGAGGACATCTCGGTCAGCGGGTTCCGCGCCGTGCACCGGCTGGCGGTCGAGGCGGCCTGGTCGGTGACCCGCGAGGTGGCAAATCGGGCGCTGATCCCGCAGCGGTCCGGGAGCGTCGTCTTCGTCGGCTTCAGCCCCCGCAGAGGGATGCCGCAGGCCTCGCACGCGGCGTCCGCACGTGCGGCCGTTGAGAACCTGGCAACCGGTCTGGCGCTCGAGTGGTCGCGCTACGGCATCAGGACGAACTGCGTCAGCGTCGGCACCGTGGAGACCGAGGGCCTCGAACAGTACGGCGACGTCGTCGAGGACTGGATTGAGACGATCCCGATGAAGCGACTCGGGCGACCGGAAGAGGTAGCTGCGGTGATCGCCTTCCTGCTATCGGACGCGGCCAGCTACGTCACCGGAACGGTGATGACCGTCGATGGCGGCGCCGATGCTTGGGGAGTCGGTGGACTGCCACCCGCGCTGGAGTCCTGACGCAGAAGCGGTGAGAATCACCCAGGACGGGCGATGGTTTGAGCCATGGAACGCTCGAGATTGGGCCAGAATGGGCGGGCCAGAGCCGTACGAGGGAGGCAGACCACACCATGGCCGATGCCATCACCACTGATGCGACCCTTGCCGTACCTGCAATCGCCAGGCAGCGAGCCGCGGTGCGCCGACAAAGCTTCAACTGGCGGCTCATTCTGGTGCGGCTGGTCACCAGTGGGCTGGCCGTGACACTGACAGTCCTGATTACCCCCGGTTTGGCCTTCACCGGCTGGCGGATCGGCCAGTTCTGGCTGGTGGCCGGTGTGTACGCGCTGATCGGCACGTTCGTCAAACCGGCCATCCAGTTCTTCTCGCTGCGGTTCCTCGTGGCTTCCTACGGGTTGATCAACATCGTGGTGAATGGTCTGCTGCTGTGGTTGCTCACCGTGGTTCTGAGCGAGTTGATCACGTATGACCGCCTGTGGCAGCTGATCGTCGGCGGGTTGATCGTCGGCATCTTGGGCATGGTGCTCGATGCTCTGGCCGGGACGAACTATCCGGTCCTTGACCGCTCCGACAAGGAGGCCACGTCGTGAGTGGCGGCATCGACACGATCCATGAGAACCGGCGGCTCCAGGAGATCTACAGCACGGTCCTGCAGTTCGGTACCGAGTCGCTGATCGACCGTACCTGGCTCGGTAGCCCGCGACGACGCCTGCAGGGGTGGATCTACCGCTTGGAGGAGCCGCCCCCCGAGTTGTCGATCGCCACCCGGACCCGACTTCTCATGGAGAACCTGGGGCCGACCTACGTCAAACTCGGCCAGATTGTGTCGAGCCAGGCGAGCACCTTGCCAGATGAGTGGCGTTTCGAACTCGAGTTATTGCAGAGTGACGTCCCACCTGCACCGTACGAGGCGGCTCGCCAGGTGATCATCGATGAGCTAGGGGCTCCTCCCGAAGAGCTCTTTGCCACGTTCAACACGACGCCTCTGGCCGCCGCTTCCTTGGGGCAGGTCTATCGCGCGACCACCTTCGACGGTGACGAGGTGGTGGTGAAGGTCCAGCGCCCGGCGCTGGAACGTCAGGTCAAGGCTGACTTGGTCGTCGCAAGTACCTACGGGCGTACCGCCGAGGCTCGCAGCAAGTACGCCCGCGAGATCGGGCTCAGCTCCATGTTGGCGGAGTTCGGCTCGTCGTTGATGGACGAGCTCGACTACTACGGCGAGGCCTACAACATGGAGCGCCTCGCTGAGAACCTGTCGGGAATTGAAGGCGTGCACATCCCGAAGGTCTACCGGTCGCTCTCGGCCAAGCGGGTGCTCACCCAAGAGTTCATCGACGGGGTGAAGATTTCCAACGTCGACGCGATGCGTGGCGCGGGGCTGGACCCCGCCGTCGTCGCGAACGCCGCGTTGCGCGCAGCGATCAAGATGCTGATGATTGACGGCTACTTCCATGCTGACCCGCACCCGGGAAACTTGTTCGTCAACCTCGACACCGGCGTCGTCACGTTCCTCGATGCCGGGATGGTTGGGCAGATCACCGTTGCACAGCGAGCCAACTTGGTGCTCCTGCTGTGGATGTTCGTCAAGGACGACGTGAATGGCATGGGGCGCCAGCTGCGCGCCCTGAGCGTGCCATTCCGCGAAGATGCCGATCCAGAGCGTTTCGAGAAGGAGTTCGAGCGCCGGATGGCTCGTTACGGGCGAGGGACCGGTGCAGACGTTAAGGATTTGATGTCCACCTCGATGTCGATCCTGCGCGACTGCGGCTACCGCCTTGATCCGCAGCTCACCCTGGCGCTGAAGTCG
>JANLWJ010000035.1:0-14990 GCA_031364455.1 Actinomycetes bacterium
CGCCCGCGCTCGGTATCGGCGCGTTCGTCGAGAAGACGCTCGTGGCCGCCGGCCAGTGCACGAAGGTCAACGCGGACGCCGCACCCGACGTCGCCGGTTTGCTCGGATGCGGCGTGATGGCGGGCATCGGCGCAGCAATCAACACCGGCGGCGTCACGCGCGGAGACTCCGTCGCCGTGTTCGGCTGCGGCGGCGTCGGGGATGCCGCGATCGCCGGCGCCAAGCTCGCGGGCGCGCACACGATCATCGCCGTCGACGTCGACGACCGGAAGCTGCAGTGGGCCAGCGAGTTCGGCGCAACGCACACCGTCAATGCCAAGAACGAGAACCCCGTCGACGCCATCAAGCGCATCACCGAGCACGGCGCCGACGTCTGCATCGAGGCGGTCGGCAACCCGGCCACCTTCCAGCAGGCCTACGACGCGCGCGAGCTGGCCGGCACTCTGGTCCTCGTCGGAGTCCCGACGCCCGACATGCAGTGGACGACCCCACTAATCGACATCTTCGGACGCGGCGGGTCGATCAAGTCGTCGTGGTATGGCGACTGTCTCCCCAGTCGTGACTTCCCGATGCTGATCGACCTCTACCTACAGGGACGCTTGCCTCTAGAGAAGTTTGTCTCCGAGAAGATCGGCATCGACGACGTCGAGGCCGCGTTCGCCAAGATGCACTCAGGTGACGTGCTCCGTTCGGTGGTCATGTTCTCGTGACCGCGCGCATCGACCACCTGGTCACCTCTGGCACATTCTCACTCGACGGTGAGACGTTCGACGTCGACAACAACGTCTGGATCATCGGCGACGAAGACGAGTGCGTCGTGATCGACGCCCCGCACGACGTCGATGCCATCATGGACGTCGTCGGCGATCGCCGCGTCAAGGCGATCGTCTGTACCCACGCACACGACGACCACATCCGGTTCGCACCAGAGCTCGCCGAGCGAACCGGTGCGCCGGTGATGCTGCACCCTGACGACGAGCAGGTCTGGGAGCTCACCCACCCCGACCGTTCCGCCGATGACGACCTCGAGGACGGCGACGTGATCAGCGTCGCCGGCGTCCAGCTCGAGGTGCACCACACGCCAGGGCACGCGCCGGGGGCGGTCTGCCTCTACTGCCCAGAGCTCGGCGTGCTGTTCAGCGGTGACACGCTCTTCGCCGGTGGCCCCGGCGCGACCGGGCGGTCGTTCTCCGACTTCCCGACGATCGTCGAGTCGATCGACATGCTCATCAAAGAGCTCCCCGCTGACACCGTCGTGCACACCGGCCACGGCGACTCGACAACGCTCGCGGCTGAGGCCCCGCACCGTCAGGAGTGGCTCGACCGCGGTCACTGATCGTTCACCGGCCCAGCCAAAGGAGGCCCACCGCTGGTCACCGCTGGTCACCCGAACGCATGGTGCGCGGTCCTGAACCGTGGGATAGCGTTGTCAGACCGAGACCGGGGGCCGGAGGAGCCATGACCACACCAGAGTCGACGTCAACAGTCGACCCAGAGATCGTCGACATGGTCGACCACGTCCGCAACCGCTACGGCGCGCACGGCCTGCGTCAACTGATCGCACTTGCGACTGCCGAGGCCGAAGACACCGAGAGTGCTCTGGCTGCATTGGCTGACGCGAACTGACGCAACTCCGAAGCTGTCGCGCCGACGCCCGTGCAGCCCGCGAGATCGTCAGGAACTGGCGTCCAAGAGGGGCGGGGGCGGATCCGCCGGGGGCGTCCCCCCAAAGGCAACCACCCGGCGGATCCACTCCCCCGAATAGCCCCGAGGGGCATCTCAAGGGTGCCACCAGCCACCCGCCCTGCCGATCACCCAAACGGTGGACGCCGATCCCACCTGCACCACGCGTCACAGCGGGGCGTGTGATCGAAGCATTCCAGTCACTTTCGAAGCCCCCTGAGAGCCGTGTGGGTGACTGAAGCGCGTCGATCACCAGACGAACGAGAGCCGACGGTCAGATTCGAACTGACGACCTACCGCTTACAAGGCGGTTGCGCTACCAACTGCGCCACGCCGGCCAGAGAGCTCAGCCTACCGACGCTCCCGGCGGACGCGTGAGGCACCAGATCCGCGTCCCGTCGTCGAGGTCGAGCTGAGCAGTGACGGCGAACCCGAAGCGGGCGTAGAACCCCACGTTGCTCTCGGTGCCGGTCTCCAGGAACGTCGGCAGTCCAGCGACATCCGCAGCCTCGAGCCCCGGACGCAGCACCGCGGCTCCGTGCCCACGACCGCGAGCAGCGGGGTCGGACGCGATGACGCCGAGGTAGTAGTGGTCGCCCGCTGGCCCAAGCTCGTGTACCCGGGCATCGTAGGCATCAAGGCGCCCCTCGATCGACCGCCCGAACTGGTCGGCGGCAGTACGCCACATCGACTCCTGCTCGACGGCGCCGAGGGTCGGCCCGCCCGGCGGGTCCCACAAAGAGGCCGCGACGACGCGGCCGTCCGCCTCCTCGACCCACGCGATCCCGCCCGCCATGCGTAGGTCGAGCAGGAAGGCGTGGAACTCACGGGCGTGCGCGTCGTAGGCCTCGCCGAAGAAGTGATTGAAGGCTGGCTCGGTGACGAACGCGGCCACGAGGACGTCGAGAATCGACTCGCGGTCGTAGGCCGTCGCGGGCCGCACCAGGCGCTGCATCCGGACAATCTATGGGACGGAGGCGTCAGCCGAGCAGCAGCCAGAGCGCCTGAAGCGCAGCAGGCGTCACCACCGCAATCGCCGGCGACGGCCGCAGCCACCCGGTCGCGGCAACGGCACAGGCCCACGGCACCGTCACCGCTGTCATCGCTAACACCGGCATCTCGCTGGTGTCTCGCAGCAGCACCGCGAAACCGAGTCCGAGAACGAGGACTGTTACTGCGGCCGCGGAGGCGACGACTACGCCGTGGGTGGCGTGCCACGGCTCGATCTCGTCACGCGAGACCAGCAGCCACATCGACGTCGCCAACACGGCGGCCGACGCCGCCGTCACGAACAGCAAGGTGACGACTTCACGGTCGAGAATGTTGCCGACGCAAGGTTGGGCGAGCACCCACACCCAGCCGGACGACGCACCGCCGAGCAAGATCAGTGACGCTCCAGCGGAGAGGGCCGGGCTCACGGCGGTGGCGCGCGGCAGCCGCAAGGTCATCACCGCCCCAGCGAGCCCGATGAGGAGGGCCATCACCCCGGCAGCTGGGAGCACCTGGACGTCGTCCCCGGCGCAGCCGTGCATCGCGCCTAGGGCAAGCGTCGCCGCCAGAACCAGGGCAGCGACGACATGCACCAGCCCGACGTTGCGCATGCGCGGACGCACCCGTTGGACGCCCCGCGTGGGGGCGTCGACCACCTTGAACACCGGCTCCTCCTCGGCGTCCATCCTGGCCCACGGTTCAAGTGCATCTGGCTCACTTGGCCTCCGAGTCCCCCAGACGGGCCAATGCCCATCATTGCGGTAGATCTTTGACGCTATGACCTCAGCGAACTACCACAATGCTGATGGGTGAGGGGTCAGGTGGAGCGGTGCTGGGCCAACGCGTAGAGGCCGATCCCGGCAGCGACGCTGGCGTTCAGCGACTCCGTGCCACCACTGATCGGGATGCCGGCGACGACGTCGCATCCCTCACGCACCAGCCGCGACAGGCCAGCTCCCTCGGCGCCGATCACGAGCACCAGCGGCAGGTCGGCGTCCACCTCGTCGATCGTGGTCTCGGCGTCGGCGTCGAGCCCGACGACGAAGAGCCCCGCCTTGCGGTAGGCGGCCAGCGCCCGCGCCAGGTTCGTGCACTGCGCCACGGGGACGCGGGCGGCAGCACCGGAGGCTGTCTTCCACGCCGACGCCGTCATGCTGGCCGCACGACGGTCGGGCACCAGGACGCCGTGTGCGCCGAAGGCTGCCGCCGAGCGCACCACCGCACCAAGGTTGCGCGGATCGGTGACGTGGTCGAGCGCCACGATCAGCGGGGTCTCACGGGCGTCCGCCGCACGCTCGAGCAGGTCGTCGGCGTGCGCGTACTCGTACGGCGGCACCTGCAGGATCAGCCCTTGGTGGGTCAGCCCGTCAGCGAGCCGGTCGAGCTCGATCCGTGGCGCCTCGAGCACCGGCAGCGACTGCTCGTTGGCGAGGTCGACGGCGTGGCGTACACGCTCGTCAGTGTCGATGCGCTCGGCGACATAAAGCGCTGTCGCGGGAATCTGCGCCGTCAGCGAGTCGACGACAGAGTTGCGACCTACGACGTACTCGGGTCCGCCCTTGGCCGACCGCCCGCGACCGGACGTGGGACGTCCGCCCGCCTTCTCTCCTCGCTTGGTTGCCGACCTGGCTTTGCGCCCCGCCGCGTGCTTGTCGCGCTCGGACGCCTTCGGTGTCGGGCCCCGACCCTTCAGCTGCTTGCGACGCTGGCCGCCGCTGCCAACTGTCGGACCCTTCTTCCCCTTGCGGATCGCGCCCTTGCGCTCTGAGTTGCCGGCCATCAGTTCTCCTCGAGCAGTGACCAACGGGCGCCCTCTGCGGTGTCGTCGATCGCGATACCGGCGGCCGCAAGTGAGTCACGGATCGCGTCGGCGGTGGTGAAGTCTTTGTCAGCCCTGGCCTGGGCGCGTGCTGCAAGCTGACCGGTGACCAGCGCATCGATCACCTCGCGCAGCTCGGTGCCGCCACTCTCGCGGCCGACCCACGGCTCTGCCAGCGGGTCGATACCGAGGATGCCGAGCATTGCGCGTACCGATGCCAACGCCCCCCGCGTCGCCACATCGTCACCCGCAGCAAGCGCCTTGTTGCCGTCACGCGCAACGTCGTGCAGCGCTGCGAGCGCTGCAGGCACACCGAAGTCGTTGTCCATGGCCTGCTCGAAGTCTGCGCAGACGATCCCCGGTTCGGCGGGGCCCACACGTTCGGTGGCGTGCCGCACGAACGACTCGAGCCGGCGGAACCCGGCACCAGCCTCTTGCAGTGCGTCCTCGCTGAACTCCATGTGCGATCGGTAGTGCGCAGACAGCAGGTAGTAGCGCAGCTCGACCGGTCGCACCCGCTTGACGACCTCGGTGACCAGCAACGAGTTGCCAAGTGACTTGCTCATCTTCTCGCCGCTGGTGGTCACCCAGTAGTTATGCAGCCAGTACGTCGCGAAGTCGTCGCCTGCCGCTTTGCTCTGCGCGATTTCGTTTTCGTGGTGGGGAAACACGAGGTCGAGACCGCCGCCGTGGATGTCGAACGCCGCGCCAAGGTACTTGTGCGCCATCGCCGAGCACTCCAAGTGCCAGCCAGGACGCCCTTCGCCCCACGGCGTCGGCCACGACGGCTCACCGGGCTTGGCCGACTTCCAGAGCGCGAAGTCGCGCGGGTCACGCTTGGCGTCCGACGTCGAGTCAGCAGCTGGTTGCATCTCGTCGACCTTCTGCCCGGAGAGCTCACCGTACTGCGACCAGGACCCCACGTCGAAGTAGACATCGCCAGCCGCCGCGTAGGCATGACCGCGGTCGATCAGCCGCTGCATCAGCACGATCATCTCGGGGACGTGGCCGGTAGCGCGCGGCTCACCGGCCGGCGAAAGGCAGCCGAGGATGTCGTACGCGGCGGCGAAGGCCCGCTCGTTGCGCATCGCCAGCTGCCAGAACGGGATGCCCTCCGACTCGGCGCCGGCAATGATCTTGTCGTCGATGTCGGTGACGTTGCGGACCAGGGTGACGTCATAGTGCCGGTGGGCGAACCAGCGGCTCATCACATCGAAAACAACGCCACTGCGGATGTGCCCAATGTGTGGCGGAGCCTGCACCGTCGCGCCGCAGAGGTAGATAGACACCTGACCTGGGCGGAGCGGGGCGAACTCCCGCGTCCGGCGCGAGGAGGTGTCGTAAAGCGAGATCGTCACCGCTGAAGGCTACCGGGGGACGATCAGGGCGGTCGCGATGGCGGCAACGCCCTCACCGCGTCCGGTGAGCCCGAGGCCGTCGGTGGTCGTTCCGCTCACCGAGACCGGTGCATCAATCGCAGCCCCGAGGGCCGCCTCAGCCTCTTTGCGGCGCGGCCCGATCTTGGGTCGCTCACCGATCACCTGCACGGCAACGTTGCCGATCGTGAACCCGGCCTCGCCCACCAGGCGGGCGCACTCGGCAAGCAACCTGGCGCCGGACGCCCCGGCCCACTCGGGGCGGTCGGTGCCGAAGACGGTTCCGAGGTCACCCAACCCAGCGGCCGACAACAGTGCATCACAGCAGGCATGTGCGGCAACATCGCCGTCGGAGTGACCGCGCAAACCGGCCGGCTCCTCCGGCCACGCCAGCCCAGCGAGTGCCATCGGGTGACCAACCTCGAGCGGGTGGACATCGGCACCTAGGCCAACGCGCGGCGTCGGCACTAGTGCACCCCTGCCGAACGTCGGCGCGCCAGCACCGCTTCGGCGAGCAGCAGGTCGATGGGGCGGGTGACCTTGAAGCCATCCTCTGACCCTGGGATGACCATCACCGGTCGGCCGAAGTGCTCAACTAGGCCCGCGTCGTCGGAGGCGTCCTCGAGCCCATGCTCGGCGGCATCACGGTGGGCGGACTCCAGCACGATGCGGGCAAAGCCCTGCGGCGTCTGCGCTGCCCGAAGCTGTGAGCGGTCAACCGTTGCCTCGACGCGACCTGCGGTGTCGACCTGCTTGATGGTGTCGGTGACCGGAACGGCCGGCACGACGGCGTCGGCTCCGGAGCGGACGGCTGACGTCACGGCGTCGATCACCTCGCCGGGTACCAGCGGACGAGCAGCGTCGTGCACCAACACGACGTCGATGTCATCAGGGATCGCCAACAGGGCCAGTGCCACCGACTGCTGACGCGTCTGGCCGCCCGTGACCACGTGCAGCTCGGTCTCGCCGGCGACCGGGTGCAGCAGCCTGCTGACCCGGGACTCTTCGCCGGCTGGGGCAGCGACCACGATGACGTCGACCGAGCGCGCCTCGGCGAGCGCGCGGACCGCGTGCGCGAGCAGCGGCTGACCGGCAAGGTCGCGCAGCGCTTTGGGCTCACCGGGGCCGAGCCGCTCACCCCGGCCAGCAGCGGGGACGATGGCAGCCGCCCTCACCGGGCTGGCTCCACCTCGTGCTTGTTCATGGGGACAGGTTCCCCTACTACGCGGGAGAACACCAAACGTCCGTTGGCGGTCGTGAGCACGCTGGTCACCTGGACGAGCACCTCGTGGCCGACGAACTCGCGTCCGTGCTCGACCACCACCATCGTCCCGTCGTCGAGGTAGCCGACCCCTTGACCAGCCTCCTTGCCCGTCTTGGTGACCAGCACCATCACCTCGTCGCCTGACGTAACCGGCGGGCGCAGGGCAAGCGCCAAGGCATGCAGATTGAGGACGCGGACGCCGGCGATGCCGGCTGCCTTGGCGAGGTTGGTATCGAGGGTGAGCAGTGCGGCGTCCTTGTCGATGGCCAGCCGCACCAGCTTGGCGTCGACCTCCGCGACGCCGGGGACAGCGTCGTCGAGCACAACGACCTCGATGCCAGGCTCGCGCTTGAGCGTCTCGAGGACCTCAAGGCCGCGTCGGCCCTTCCCCCGTCGCCGGTCGTCGCTGGCGTCGGCGAATCCCTGCAGCTCACCGATCACCGGTGCTGTCAGAAGGATCTGGCCGTGCAGGAAACCGGCGCGCACGACGTCGACGATGCGACCGTCGATCGCGACCGAGGTGTCAATGATCTTGGGGTAGGCGGCTGCGGCAGCCGACGGTGGTGCCATACCCGCCTTGGCGCCGAACATGCCGATCATCGAGTCGCGCTTGGACGCCCCGACGCGGAAGCCGAGCATGCCGAGAGCGAAGACGGCGAAGGCAAAGATCGGGATCGACAACGCCGGAGTCCCGATGAAGAAGATCGGCCAGGCAACAGCCACCCCGACGAAGACGCCGACCATGCCGCCGAAAACGCCGCCGACGATGGTCTCAGCGGAAACTGAACGCAGCCGCTCCTCGGTGCGGTCGACGGCCGCGACCGTGCTGCGTCCAAGGACGCCGCCGATGGCATAGCCGATGAACGAACCGAGGACGACGCCGAGCAGGGCTCCGTCGACGCCGGCGAAGGCGGTCTCGTCGAGTTCCCACCGGGACCCGACCAGCGAGCCGAGGCCGGCGAAGAAGACGACGACAAATAGGCGCAGTAGCTCGACAACCCCGCTGGGGACGCGTGCAAGCCGAGGGCGTTTCATGCGGTGCTGCTCCTTGAAGGCGGCCGATGGGTGCCGAGCACCCTCGGCGAGCCGCCTGGCCCCGCTAGCTGGCCAGCACCTCGTCGAGGATGGCCTCGGCCTTGTCCTCATTGGTCTTTTCGGCAAGTGCGAGCTCGGACACAAGGATTTGGCGGGCCTTTGCCAGCATTCGCTTCTCGCCGGCCGACAGCCCACGGTCCTGCTCACGGCGGAAGAGGTCGCGAACGACCTCAGCGACCTTGATCACGTCGCCGGAGGCAAGCTTCTCGAGGTTGGCCTTGTAGCGGCGCGACCAGTTGGTCGGCTCTTCGGTGTAGGGCATCCGCAGGACGGTGAAGACCCGCTCCAGACCAGCGGCGTCCACGACGTCGCGGACGCCAACGTACTCGGCATTGTCAGCGGGGACCCGCACTGTGAGGTCGCCCTGGGCCACCTTCAGCACCAGGTAGATCCGCTCTTCACCCTTAACGACCCGGGTCTCCATGGCCTCGATCTTCGCGGCCCCATGGTGGGGGTAGACGACCGTCTCGCCGACCTCAAACGTCATGTGGTGGTGTCCCCTCGTTGCGTCTAGGACTCGTGCGAGCCGACCTGGGGGATCGGCTCGATGTCGTCGGCCCGTTACGTAGGAAGACCCACGCGGATGTGCCGTCTGGAGTTGTGCGGAGCACCTAGTCTAACACGTCATCGCGGCGTCCCGATCGGCGTTTCCGCAGGTCAGAGGGTGTTCGCGGCGGGAGAAACCCAGGGCCAGGGGTTGACAGAACGGCCCTGGTCGTGGCACGCGCGCGTCCTGCAGCCGGCTGGGCCGCGCACGCTTGTCCATTGGCGGCGACCGGGAACAGGGGGATACTCCCCCCATGAGCGTCCCGCGCGGAGCCGGGCCCAGCCCCGATGGCCGTCACGATGACCTGCTGCCCGAAGACCTGGCAGGGCTGACCCTGCACGCCCCGGACGACCCCCGCGACCTCGAGGCCGACCGGGATGCCTGGCTCACCGAGGAAGAAACCGGCCTGATCGCCCCGGAGTCCGGCACCTGGGCCCAGCGGCGCCAGGCCCGCCGCCGCAGGCTGTCGCTGACCGCAGGGGTGCTGGTGGTCGCGCTGCTCGTCGTCGCCGTCTCCAGCGCCGTCGGCGCGTGGATCGTCGGCCCCCAGGCGTCCGCACCACCGGCCGCCCCGTTGGCCAGCACCGTCCCTGACTCCGGCCAGATCGGCGGACTGCTCCCCGAGGACGCGGTCCTGCAGGACGGTTCGACCCCGATCAGCGCGCGGTCGCTGCGTCCGTCGGTGCTCGCGCTGGTCCCGGCGCAGTGCGACGAGTGTGAGGAGCTGCTCACCACGGTGGCGCAGCAGGCGGGGTCGTTCGGCGTCTCGACGGTGGCCATCGGGGGGGCCGACCAGGCCGAGCAGCTCGCCGCCCTCTCCGAGGCGGTCGGCTCCCTGAAGATGTCCACCCTGACCGACCCGGCCAACACCCTCCGCGCCACCTACGGCCTCACCGGTGTCACGCTGCTCCTGGTCCGAGACGACGGCGTTGTCGCAGACGTTGTGCGCAACCCGACGGCGGACACGCACCTCGAGGGGGGCCTGGTCGAACTGGTGCCGGCCGGGGCCAGCCAAACCTGAGGGCCGGGTAACCCGCCGCGACACCGGGACCACTGGCTACGCTGTCGCCCATGACGCGCTCGCTCACCTTCGTGGCCCCACGCCTTCGACTGTCCGTCGCCGCCGCGGCCGCTGCCCTTCTCGCTCTCAGCGGTTGTGCCGCCGGCCAGTCCGCAGAGACCAGCCAGCCCTACAACCCGTCCGACGGTCGCAACGTCAACATCCCCGAGGACGCCGGCTTCGACGATCCGTACATGGCGGTACGCAACGCGCTCGTTGTCAGTGACGGTGGGGCTGCGTCCATCACTGTCACCCTGGTGAACAACGGTGTCGAGACCGACGTCCTGACCGAGGCGAGGATCGGTGAGCAGACAGCAGCGTTCGTTGGTGGACCGGTTGAGATCGCAGCCGGCCAGAAGGTGGCGATCGGCGGCGGCTCCGAGCGGATCGCACTCGTCCAAGAGGGCGGTGTCGAGCCAGGAGACTGGACCGAGCTGACGCTCACGTTCACCAACGCCGGCAGCACCACCCTCGACGTCCTGGTGATCTCGTCCGACGACGAGTACGCAGCCCTCGGCGAAGACGCGTAAGCCCCGCTCAGCCTTCGAACTTGTAGCCCAGACCCCGCAACGTCACGATGTGGCGCGGGTTGGCCGGGTCTTCTTCGATCTTGGCACGTAGCCGTTTGACGTGGACGTCGAGCGTCTTGGTGTCGCCGACGTAGTCCGAGCCCCAGACGCGGTCGATGAGCTGCATCCGAGTAAGGACGCGCCCAGCATTGCGCAGCAACATCTCAAGCAGCTCGAACTCCTTGAGCGGCAGCTTCAGGGTCTCGCCTCGCACGGTGACGACGTGACGTTCGATGTCCATGCGAACTGGCCCGCCCTCGAGCACCGGCGGCAGGAGCTCTTCGACGTCGCCGCCGCGACGCAGTACCGCGCGGATCCGCGCCACCAGCTCTCGGGAGGAGAACGGCTTGGTGACGTAGTCGTCGGCACCGAGCTCGAGACCGACGACCTTGTCGATCTCGCTGTCCTTGGCTGTGAGCATGATCACCGGGACGTTCGACCGCTGCCGGATCGTCCGACAAACCTCGGTACCCGGGATGCCGGGAATCATCAGGTCGAGCAGTACAAGGTCGGCGCCGTTCCGCTCGAAGTCGCCGAGCGCGTCGTTCCCGTTGGTGGCGACAGCGACGTCGTACCCCTCCTTGCGCAGCATGTACGACAGGGCGTCGCTGAACGACTCCTCGTCCTCGACGACTAGCACTCGCGTCACGGGTTCTCCTCATCTGTGGTCGCGTCGGTGGGGGATTGGTTCTGCCCGAGCGGACGCCAGTCGCCGCGGTGGGCAGGGAAGCGCAACGTGAATGTGGAGCCGGCGCCCTCGGAGCTCCACACCCCCACCTCGCCGCCATGGTTGACCGCGACATGCTTGACGATCGAAAGGCCCAGCCCGGTTCCGCCGGTGATCCGCGACCGAGCTGGGTCGACGCGGTAGAAGCGCTCGAATATGCGCTCGAGGTCGCGTTCGGGGATGCCAATGCCTTGGTCAGCGACACTGATCTCGACAACATCGTCGCCGAGATGAACGCCGACGGTGATCCGGGTGTGGTCAGGGCTGTAGTTGATGGCGTTGGCCAGCAGGTTGCGAAGGGCGGCAGCGATCTGATGCTCGTCGCCGAGGACCGACAGACCATGCTGGCCGCGTACCTCGAGGCGGATCTCGCGGGCTTCGGCCTCGAGGTGGGTGCTGTCGATTGCTTCGGCGACCACGTCGTCGACATTGATGATGCGCGCCTCGCGCAGTGGGTCGTTGCTCTGCAGCCGGGAGAGCGAGATGAGGTCCTGGACCATCAGCGTCAGCCGGTTCGACTCGTGTTGCATCCGTAGTGCGAAGCGGCGTACCGCCTCAGGGTCATCGGCCGATCCTGAGACCGCCTCCGAAAGCAGCGACAGGGCGCCGACCGGAGTCTTGAGCTCGTGGCTGACGTTGGCAACGAAGTCGCGACGCACGGCGTCCAGCCTGCGCACGGCTGTCTGGTCCTCAGCGAGCAGAAGCACGTGGTCACCGAGCGGGGCAAGGCGGACGTCGAGCACCAGCAACTCCGTGCCGCGATGTCCCCGTGGGACCTCAACCTCGAGGTCGCGCACCTCACCGTCACGCCGCACCTGCCGCGCCAGCCGCACCAGTGTGTCAACGCGCAACCGGCTCCCCCGAATCAGGCCGTACGGCAGGGCCGACGGGCTGGAGCGGACCACCCGCTCGCGGCTGTCGAGCACCACCCAGGCCGACCGCAGCGCCGAGAGCACGGACTCCGCCCCTGGGGGCAGCGCGGGTGGTCCGGCGTCGTAGGACGTCGGCGAAGGTTCGGACACCCCTCAACAGTAGGACGCCGGGCGCCACTGTTCTCCTGCAGAGGGGCAATTCTGCCTGCCGTTTCAGAGATGTTCACTCCCGCGGGGGTCACGGTTCACCGAGGCCCACCTGCTGTTCACCCACGACCCTCTACGCTGTCGTTCATGCGCGAGCAGTATCACGAGCAACTGGCCGAGATCAGTGAGCGACTTGTCGAGATGACCCAGATGGTGGGTGACGCCATGGGCCGCTCGACCCGAGCGCTCCTCGAGGGCGACCTACAGGCCGCCGAGTCGGTTATCGCCAGCGACATCGATATCGACGAGCGCGCCGACGCCCTCGAAGAGCTGACGCTCGACGTCATCGCCCTTCAAGCGCCGGTGGCCGGCGAGCTCCGGGTCCTCGTGGGCGCGCTCCGAATCAGCACCACCTTGGAGCGCATGGGCGACCTGGCCGAGCACATCGCCAGGAGTGCCCGCCGTCGCTACCCCGACCTTGCCGTGCCCGAGGAGCTGCACGAGACCATCCGCGAGATGGGTGACCTGGCGGTGCGCCTGGTCTACGAGACCGGCGAGATCATCAGGACCGTCGACGTCGCCCACGCGCTGCGCCTCGAGGTCGAGGACGACCGCATGGACGAGCTGCACCGGCAGATGTTTATGAAGATCCTGGCCCCCGAGTGGTCACACGGCGTCGAGAGCGCCATCGACACCACTCTGATCAGCCGTTTCTACGAGCGCTTCGCCGACCACGCGGTGTCAGTGGCCCGCCGTGTGGTGCATCAGGCCACCGGGATGCGCCCACAGACCATGGAGCACGACTAGCAGGAACGGCGGCGACTTTCGCGGAGCGCGCGTTCACGGCTGCCGGCAAGAGCTGCACCACGGCGCCTCGCCGCTACGGGTATCTGCCGTGAAGAGTTACCGGCACTTTTCGCGCCGCGGGAGCCCCCGAAACGGGGGGTAAGTCTTCACAGCGGCGTAGTCAGCAGCAGCGGGTGGGGGCCGCACGTTCGGCAGCCAATCGGGCGCCCATCGGGACGGTCCTCGGGAGTGGGGGTCGCCCCGAGTCGGCTAGTGGCCCTGACTGGCGACCGCGCTGATGGCTGCCTTCGCCGCATCCGGATCTAGGTACTGCCCACCTGGCGTGGTCGGCCGCAGCGCGGCGTCGAGGTCGTAGCGCAACGGGATGCCGGTGGGGATGTTGAGCCCGGCGATCGCGTTGTCGGAGATCTGGTCGAGGTGCTTGACCAGTGCTCGCAGTGAGTTGCCGTGTGCGGTGACCAGCACGGTCAAGCCGGCTTGCAGGTCGGGGACGATCGCGTCGTACCAGTACGGGAGCATCCGCTCCAGGACGTCCTTGAGACACTCCGACCGCGGCAGCAGCTCGGGCGGGAGCCCCGCGTAACGCGCGTCACCGAACTGCGAGAACTCGTCGTCATCAGGCATCGGGGGTGGCGCCGTGTCGTACGAACGACGCCAGAGCATGAACTGCTCCTCGCCGAACTCCGCGAGCGTCTGCTTCTTGTCCTTGCCCTGCAACGCGCCGTAGTGGCGTTCGTTCAGACGCCACGAGCGCCGCACCGGGATCCACTGCCGGTCGCACGCCTCGAGAGCGAGCTCAGAGGTGCGGATGGCACGGCGCTGCACCGACGTGTGCAGGACGTCCGGCAGCGCGTCCGCATCCCTCAGCAGGTGACCACCGCTCACGGCCTCCGCGGTACCGACATCGGTGAGCCCGACGTCCACCCACCCGGTGAAGAGGTTCTTGGCGTTCCACTCACTTTGGCCATGGCGCAGCAGCACGAGCGTCGACATATTGCGAGCGTACCGGGACGGGACCAAGGCCCATTCGCCCCTCCCGCCCAGACGGTTAACGTAGAGGAATGACCCACACCGACGCGCACACTCACTCATACGGCAAAGGCGTTCAGTCCGAACTCCGCGACCCAGCCTTGGCACTCCGCAAGGCGATCCCCGAGGTCTATGAAGGGTTCAACGCCCTACACTCTGCGGTCTACGCCGACGGCTCACTTGACCGCAAGACCAAAGAGCTGATCGCCCTCGCGATCGCCACCAGCGAGCACTGCGACGGCTGCATCGCTTCGCACGCCCGCGGTGCGGCCAAGGCCGGCGCGACGGATGCGGAGGTGGCCGAGACTCTCGGGGTCTGCATCCAGATGATGGGTGGCCCAGGCACGGTCTACGCTCCACGGGCGCTCGCCGCATTCCGCGAGTTCGCCGAGACCTACGCCGCCCGGGACTGAGTGACCCTGGACAGTGAGCCGCGCTAGGCGCCGTTACCTGTCCAAGGTCGGCGGGTGGGAGTCGCCTGCCACCGTGGTGTCCGTCGGAGGGTTGGAGTCGCCATCGACGAGGTGGGTGAACGCTTGCAGGTTCGCCAGCGACTCACCGCGCGAGACGCGCCAGGCCCACTCGCGCCTGATACTGGCCGCGAAGCCGAGTTCGAGCAGGGCGTTGAAAGACGAGTCGGCCACATCGAGAATGCGCCCGAGCAGCTGGTCGACCTCGGCAGCGGTCACGGCAACCAGTGGCAGCTGCGCAACGACGTAGACATCACCGAGCGGGTCAATCCCGAAGGCGACGCCCGGGTGCTTGGCGTTGTGCTGCAGCAGCCAACGATGGACGCCGTCGGCATTCTCGTCGGGGTGCCGCACAACGAACGCGTTGGCCGTGAGGCTGTGCGGGCCAACCACCAGCGACACCGTCGTGCGCAGCTTGCGCTCGCCGGGTAGCACGGCGACGAACGTGCCGGGGGCCGACTCCTCGAAGGGGACGTCGAGCTCAACCAGGGCTTCTCGAACTGTCACCGTCGCGTCCACGGTCGCATTCTTGCGC
>JANLWJ010000050.1:0-5616 GCA_031364455.1 Actinomycetes bacterium
CGCCATCGAGGTGGCGGCGACCGTCGACGCCTCCGGGATCCACCCGCAGCACTTCGGCTCGCTGCCCGAACACATGGCGTCATGGGTGCGGCGGCACCAGGAGTTCAATGATCTCGCCGTCACCTCGATCCTCGAGGAGGACCGCGAAGCCGCCGTACATGCCTTGATGATCGACCCGCTGACGTCCGCCGTCTGCGAGCTGCAGCAAATCCGGGATATGTTCGACGAGATGGTCGCCGCTCAACGTGAGCACCTGCCGAGCTACCTGCACTGACGAGGAGTCCCGTGTCTGAGCTCGACCTGTTGGTCGTCGGTGATGTCAACCCTGACGTCATCGTGGCGTCCCCTGGGCTGACTCCTCAGTTCGGCCAGGTCGAGCAGCTCGTCGACAGCGCGTCGCTGGTGATGGGCGGCTCGGCTGCCATTACTGCCGTCGGCGCCGCGCGCCTCGGGATACGGGTAGGCCTCTGTGGAGTGGTCGGCGACGACGATCTGGGTCAGCTGATGCTGGTGCGGCTGGCTGAGGCCGGGGTGGATCTGCAGCACCTTCGGGTGGATGCGTCCACTCCGACTGGCATGTCGGTGATCCTCAACCGTGGGGACGACAGAGCGGTGCTCACCGCCGCAGGTACCATCTCGGCGCTCTCGTCCGATGACCTGTCCGCTCTTCCAGATCGCCCAGCGCGGCACGTCCATGCGGCGTCCTACTACCTGATGTCCCAGGCGTACCGCGATGCGCTGCCGGCGGCCTTCGCTCGATTTCGGCAAGCTGAAACGACAACGTCCGTCGATACGAACTGGGACCCACAGGAGCGGTGGGACCTCGGCGTCCTTCTGTCGGTGACCGATCTCTTCCTTCCTAACGAAGCAGAGCTCACCGCCATTGCACGGTCGCCGATTCTCGACCGGGCTATCGAGGTGGTTGGCGAGAACGGTTGCGACGTTGCGGTCAAGCGTGGAGAACAGGGAGCCTCAGCTGTGCTGGGTGGCAACGGCTACCGCGTGCTGCGCACGCCACCCGTGGAGTACGTCGATGCTGTCGGTGCCGGCGACACGTTCAACGCCGGGATCCTGGTCGGTCAGCTTCTGGGGCGCGATGCGGGGACCTGTCTGGCTATGGCGGTGATCGCCGGGACACTCTCAACCGGCGCCACGGGAGGAACGGCTGCTCAGCCATCGCTGGACGAAGTGGAACCGTGGCTGGGGTCTGTGCCGGTGCAGCACTTGGGCAGGGGCTGACATGAACGCGCATCCGCTGGATTCGTTGGCCGCAGCTTATGGTGCGGGACGTCCCGATGGGATTGCGTCCATCTGTTCTGCCCACCCTCTGGTGCTGGACGAGACGATCCGACACGGGGTCGATGGCGCACACGTGGTGCTGATCGAGGCGACCTGCAACCAGGTGAACCAGGACGGCGGCTACACCGGCCTTCGGCCCGCGGAGTTCCGAAGCCAGGTCAGCGAGCTCGCTGAGCGCTACGGCTTGCCCGAGGATCGACTTGTCCTCGGTGGTGACCACCTCGGACCGAACCCTTGGAAGCATCTGCCGGCCGAGACGGCGATGGCGAAGGCTGAAGACCTGGTCGACGCGTTCGTCCTAGCCGGGTACTCCAAGATCCACCTCGATACCTCGATGCGTTGCGCGGATGACCCTCCTGGTGCGCTTGCACCGGCGCTGGTCGCTGAGCGGGCAGCGCGCCTTGCCGTCGTTGCTGAACGCGCCGCTGCCGGAATCGGGGCAGCCCCTCGCTACGTCATCGGCACTGAGGTGCCAGTCCCCGGTGGTGAGTCGGCAGGCGAGCACGGCATCCATGTCAGCACCGCCGAAGACGTTGCCGAGACGATCGAGGTCACCGAGCTGGCGTTTTCGGCAGCTGGACTTGCGGACGCCTGGCAGCGAGTTCGCGCGGTCGTCGCGCAGCCTGGTGTGGAGTTCAGTGACGCCGAGCTTTACTCGTACGTCCCAGGACAGGCGTCCCACCTCGATTCGTGTCTTGGCGGAGATGTTCCGCTGGTGTTCGAGGCGCACAGCACCGACTACCAGTCGCGACTCTCCTTGCGTGGCCTGGTCGCTGACCACTTCGCGATTCTCAAGGTCGGCCCGGGGCTCACGTTCGCCTACCGTGAGGCGCTCTTCGGCCTGTCGTACATCGAGAACGAGTTGTTAGGGGCCGAAGCGTCCGACGTCCGACGCGTGCTCGACGAGGCAATGCTGGCTGAGCCAGGACACTGGCAGCCGTTCTACCCGAGCGATCCCGCAGCGGCTGCTCATTCCCGGCGGTTCTCACGCAGCGACAGGTCGCGCTACTACTGGCCGGTTTCTGCGGTGCAGCGATCCGTAGCTGAACTGCACGACAACCTGCAGCGAACCGGGCTACCAGGTGAGCTGGTCAGCCAGTTCCTCCCTTGGCTGTCACCATCGGAGGTTCCGGGCAGTGCTTGGGGCACGAGCGGATCGAGTGCATTAACTCCGGACGCCCTCTTGCGCGCGGCCATCCGCCGGGTGCTGGACGCCTACGCCTCGGCCACCTAACAACCCCGCCGAGTGTGTAGCGCGCTCAGGATCTGAGGCGATTCATCACGCCGTCGCCGGCATGCACAGCCACGAGCGCCGGATCTCCGCAGACAACGAGGAGATCGCGGGCGCGCGACATCCCTACGTAGAGCATCTCGCGGGCGCGAGAGGGATCACGGAACCCGTTGACGGCGAGTACGACCGCAGGACGCTCCAACCCCTTGAAGCCGAGGACGCTTCCGTAGAACGCATCGGCGTCGTCCCAGAAGGATTCCCAGTAGCCGGATGTCCCTTCGCTCAGTACGCGGTCGACCTGAACGGGATGCCGACTACCCGTGGTCAGCAATGCGATCGCATCAGGCGGCCACCCGGCGTCCATCAGCGTGACGACGACGTCGTCAGCAGTTGAGATCGCGTTCTCGGTCGTACACGGGATGAACTGAACGGGCTGTCCGTTGCCGCCGAGGTAACGCATCTGCTCAGGAGCGAGCGAGCCAAAGGTCTGTGCAATCTGTTTGGTGTTGCGCAGGTTCTCGTCCAAGGACACTTTCACCAGGTGCTCGGGGGGTGCTCCCTCACGTCCGAAGATGCGCTGCCCCTCGTCGAGGAAGATGGTGAGCCCCCCCGATGCGGGATCAAGTAGCCCAGAGAGCAGTGCCGGCCACCATGAGTCGGCAAAATCCTGTGCCTCGTCGACGACGATGGCGTCGAACCGGTCGGACTCTGTCAGGTGCGCGGCCAGGGCGAGCATCTCGATGGGCAACTCGGTCTCCCAGTACTCCGGCCCAACCCCTTCGAGCGGCTTGGCTCCCCACTGGACACCGAGATTGTGGAAGGTGCCTACATAGGCCGGGCGGTCGTCTTGGGGAAGCGAGTCGAAGCGACGCCGTACAAAGGAGGCGAGCCCCCGGCTATAGCAGATGAAGGCGACGCGCTGACCTTCTCGACTGAGCCGCCGAGCCTGGTCGACGGCGAGAAACGACTTACCGGTGCCTGCGCCGCCACGGACCAGGATGCGCGGGTTGCTCCGTAGCTGACGCAGGATGCCTGACTGCTGTGCGGTGAGCTTCTCGACGGCATGTTCGCGCTCGGCGAGAGCACCGAGCAGCTCACATTGCGGCCCCGGTCGGGAGGTCAGGCACCGGATGATCTCGTCGACCTGGGCGTGGCCAGCGGCGGCCGCCCCCTCGACACCGTGAAGGGCGGACTCGAGCTTGTGGGCGGCGAGAGCCGTGATGTCGGTCGAGTCGAGGATCATCCATCGTGGGCAATCCGGCGCCGCGAAATCGTTGTCGACCGCAGTGAACGGGAATGCCACCAGGTGAGTCATACGGAGGTCGTGCAGGGACGAGTGTTGGCGGACGAAGTCTCGCAGCGCGTAGCGGGTTCGCCTGGCCTGCCTCACTGGGTCGATGGGTGAGCGGCGGCCGTCCTGGTGCACCTGTACCCAGGAGCCGTCGTCGGCGCGAGTGACGTGGCCGCCCTTGACCTCGACCGTGGCGATTCCGACCCCGGGCCAGAGAACCACCAGGTCGGCCTCACAGTCACCTTTGCGGTCGGAGAGCGCCAAGTTCGACCAGAGAACGGCATCGTCGGGAAGCTGTTCGCGCAGCGCCTGCCACGCGACGCGTTCGGCGTCGGACTCGAAGCTCTGGGTGTCGGGGAGGCAGCGCGCGGTCATAGGACGTGTCTACCCGATCCAGCCGACTACTTCGCTGGTCCGCGGACGATGTTGCACCTGCGGCATACCCGATCGACCGCAGACAAGGTGGTGTGGCCTAGCTTGATGCTGGACCGATGCCGTTCAGGTAGTCGGTGATCCGCTCCGTCGTCCACTCGTTCTCGAGCTGCTCGACCACGACACCAGCGAGGTGCGCGTGGTCGCCGTCGGCTGTCGTCCAGTCCGACCGTGTCCACCCGGCAAGGTAGTCGTCGCTCTCGACCTCGCCGAGGCGCATGGCAGCCTCGTCGATCGCCTCCTGGAAGCGGGCAGCGAGCTGGATCTTGGTGACGTCGTCACCGTCGCGCGCAACGACCATCGAGGGAATGTCACGCCACAGGGTGATCTGGTATTCGGCCATGCCGTGAGCCTAATGGGGAGCTGCGCCGGCCAGCTGATGCACCTGGCGGCCGGGGCTTCCAACCGGATAGTTGGGAAGCCCGTCTTCGGGCCAAGGCGTGAAACCAACGAAGGGATTGCGAATGAGCAAGGCAGATGCAACGTTGCTCTACCTCGGGGTCTACGCCGCTGAGGCCGCAGCCTAGGCCGACTACGACGTAGCGAAAGCGTTGCACATGGTCGAGGCGGTTGGCAGCTTTGACGCCGCTGTCGTCACCAAGGCGCAGAACGCCTGATCGCCTCAAGGTAGGTCCGTCGATTGCGGACCGTCTTAACCGCTGAGGTGCAGGATCGTCCGCAGTCGCTTCGCCAGGGTCAGAACAGCAGGGCGAGCACCCCGAAGCCGACGATGAGGGCAAGGGTGATGTCGATGACAAGACCAGCCCTGTGCGTTCGTCGTGTGTGCACCCGCCGCGGTGTGCAGGGCGCGCGTTGCACGGTCTTGGTCTCGGCCAGCGGCTGAGGAACTTGCATAGGCGTGTAGATCGCCATGAGACACCCCCCTAGGAAGTGGAGAGGACACCTGCACTCTGCAGTCTTCCTGTTCCCTGGTGCTTCGGGCAGAGTCGAAGGTCACCTGCCGATCCCCCGATCCCCAGCGGCGCGGCCCGGCGTCCGTCGATGCACACGGCGAGCTGCGCGCCGCCCTCGACTTCACGCACCCCCTCGAGTTGGAGCGTCAGCCCCCAGTGTTCCCCGTAGTCGTAGACAGCACGTCGCCCGGCTCTCGGAGGGTTTCGTCGAGGCGGACGGTGGATGCTGCTGCTCCTTCGTCAGCCTCTTCGACGTCATAGGGGCACAGAAACCACTCGGCGGCGGCATCGAACGGGTCCCCGCCGAGGCCGACGCGGATCCGGTAGATGGTGCGGGTCTTCAGTGCTGGACGCCGCGCAGTTCGTCCAGCTCCGTGCCGGAGATCGCTGCTTCGAACTGGCGCTTCAGCTCGTCAGGGGTCTTCTCGTCGGGCATGGGTCAACGCTAG
>JANLWJ010000053.1:0-1565 GCA_031364455.1 Actinomycetes bacterium
CGCAGACGAGGGCAGAACCGAAAGCACCCGCCGGACGTCACCGTGCCGCTAGCCTCCGACATCACCTGATGCTGATCCCCGGGGGGACCATGAGCTCGACCCACCACGCCACACGGCTCGACGCCAAGCGAGGAGCCCGAGCAGCCCTCGCTCTCCTAGCCGCCACAGCGGTAGCGGCAACCGCCCCCGCCGCCACAGCCACCGCCACGACCACCACACCGTGGGACGAGAACGCCGGCCTCGTCTTCATGGGAGGCGACGCCGAGCTCCCCACGGTCCCCAACGACGTGTGGTCCGCCCTCCACGACCGCACCATCGCGCAACTCGGCACCGCCGGTGCCGGCGCCAACACGTGCGTGATCGACACCGCCGGCGAGGCAGTCTGCCTCGGATACGCCACCAACGGCCAGGCCGGCATCGGCACCAAGTACGAGACCGAGGACCCCGCGGCCGTCACCACCGAAGGCGCCCTCGCCGGCCGCCAGGTCACCGCCATCACCTCCGGCCAAGAGCACACCTGCGCCGTCGCCACCCCCGGCAAGGCGTACTGCTGGGGCAACTCGTCCCGCGGACAGGTCGGCAGCGGCACCACCAAGAGCTCGGTCTTCGACCCGACGCCGGTCGACACGTCCGGCGTCCTGTTCGGCAAGACCATCGTCGCGGTCACCGCCGGCGAGCAGCACTCGTGCGCGCTGGCGTCCAACGCCCGGGCCTACTGCTGGGGACGCGGCGACATGGGCCAGCTGGGCAACGGCGGTACCTCGGACGCCACAAGTCCGGTAGCCGTCGACACCTCCGGCGCTCTGTCAGGCAAGACGCTCGTCGCCATCGACGCCGGCAACAACCACACGTGTGCGGTGGCCACCGACGGCGGCGTCTACTGCTGGGGGCGCGGCCGCGAGGGGCAGCTGGGGTACGGCGCCAGGCAGAACAAGACGACGCCCGTCCTCGTGACGGGCAGTGGCACCGAGCGCCCGTACAGCGCGGTCTCGGCCGGGCTCGCGCACACCTGCGCGCTCGACTCCTTCGGCACGCCGTTCTGTTGGGGTGAAGGAGCCAACGGTCGGCTGGGCACGGGTAGCACGGACGACCTGCTCGTCCCGCCGTCAGCCCCCCCGCTCGAAGCCTCCAGCGTCCGCAGCATCACCACCGGCGACGCCCACACCTGCCTCGTCACCAGCAACCGCGACATCTACTGCTGGGGCTACAACGACGGGGCCCTGCTCGCCACGGGCGACCGCAAGAACCGCCTGGTGCCCACCATGGCCCTCGACGGCGACCTCGCCGGCGACCTGCCGGATGCCGTGACCGCCACCACCGACCAGACCTGCGCCCTCAGCCTCGGTGGAGCCCTCTATTGCTGGGGGCGCGCGTACGACAAGCTTCCCGTCGACGGGAACTACGCGCTGAGCCCGACGCGGTACCCGACCGAGCCGACAGCGCTCGACGGCAGCACGATCGCGGAGATCACCGACGACGCCACCCACACCTGCACAGTCACGACCACGGGTAAGGCGTACTGCTGGGGAGGGGTGACCGAGGGGCAGCTCGGCACCGGATCATGG
>JANLWJ010000077.1:0-2511 GCA_031364455.1 Actinomycetes bacterium
CGATCTGTTTGGCCTCGATGCGCGCTTCTGCAATGACGCCACCGGTGCCCCGGCCTACCCGCCGGCAGTCCTGTTGAAGCTGATCCCGTTCGCCTACTCGCGGGAATCCTCAGGGTCTGTCCGCTATATATACCCCTTGTCTCCTATTACGTGTGCCGCCGTCGGCGCTTCAGCCAAAGCTTAGCAGCAGGAATCCGGCCCCGAACACGGACACGAGCGCGCCGGTCCATTTCGCAATGCGATGATCCGACGCAGATCGGTGCGCAATGGTTTTCGCGGCCCAATAGGCGGCGGCACCGACTAATGACTGGACGACGACGAGCCCAGACAGGTACGCGAGCAGCACACCGGTCTCGGCCCCGACGATCGACTCGCCGTAAGCGTAACCATGGAAGACGCCGGCGATTGCCGCAGCAACCGTGACGCCGTTCCGCGACCAGCGCCCGCCCGACCACAGGGCAACGCCAATGGCAAGCAACGACAGTGCGACCAGGCTTTCGTTACCGGGAACACCGATCAATCCGAGGTGCAGTGCAATCCCGAGCAGGCTCGCGCCGAGGAAACTTGCTACTGCGCGTGCTCCGACTTCCATGCGCCAGCAGAGCACCCCCAGCGCGAGGACGAACAGGAAATGATCCAGCCCGATGATCGGGTGACCCAGGCCGGACAGCAGTCTTTCGCCCAGAGTCGAAGGCAGCGCGCCGCCCATCACGTGATGCGCCATCGCCGCGGCCGGGAACAATCCGATAATCAGCAATACCCAACCACGCAGGCCGAATAAAACCCGCTTTAATCCTGGAACCCCATTTTCAAAATCGAGATGGCGCATATAAATCCTCGTTCCTGTTGTGTTGTACGGCGCCGCGACCCCGGCCCCGAGTCGGTTTATTGTCTAACGCTAGCAATCACTGGCATGCCGCACGGCGCGTCCAGTGGATTGATCAGTTAGATTCACATCATTCTCCGTGAAATCATTGGCACGGCCGTCGAGAACTCTGCCTCAACGAAGTAGGTATTCTTCTTCTTCGATACTTCTCTCCAGCTCTCGAACGCCTCTCTGTCGGACCCCAGCCCGAAGTAGAACAGGTCTGCGCTACTAGCGGTAAGCGGCGCCCAGATGTGAGTGTCGGGAAGATGAATGCGTGTTCCGGCGATACAGATCCGCGACGCGCGGCCAACGCTATCGGCCCACATCTTTTGCTGCGCTTCTACATAATCGGGACTGATCTTGACTGGCTTGCCTTCCGCATACATCGCAATGGCTGGTGCTACGCTGTCCTCGGTAACGCACTTCTCAAGCGTGTCCACTTGAGACAGTGGCCTGATTGGCGCCTGAATGTCAGCTCGTCCACTACGCTTCATTGTTGAATTTCTAATTGTTACGCCAGGCATGTGTGGCCAGAAATTGCTTGAACCGTGCGGCTTCAAAAGCCTTACGAGTCCTGCGCTGGGTTCCGAAGTGTAGGCGGTGTTGTGACCTAACATGGCCGCGGACAATTCGAACAGCAAGTCGTAGTTGAGGCTACAGAAGATGAACCGACTTATACCAAGTTCTCGAATAAGACGTAAGTAAACATTATCTGGGCCCGGTGTGAATGTGGCGAGGTAATGCGCCAGCTCCCGCTGAAAGCGCATGACGTCTCCGTCGGCGTACTCGTAGAAAGCGGCCATCCCTGCTTCGAAGTTGGCGCGAAACGTACTCTTAAGATCATCTGGCAAAGTGGTCGCCAGCCCGCCCCGAGATGCCAAGGCATCGAACAGCTGACCGCCCAAGGGCGGAGTCGAAGGCAAAGCGTCGATGCTTCCGAAGCTGGCTCCTGCACCAAGAAGTACGATTCGTGTCAATTTGTGGTGAATCTAACGCCCGCATTCAGCCGCGCTGCCGGGCGTCGGCTGGAGGAAAAAGGAAAAGGGGACAGATTTATTTTCCTGCTGTCGCATGTCGCATCTGCGAGATTTTCGATGGTCTACCTCGTGATCGATTCTCGATCCTTTTGCCGAGTATCGTTTCGACCTGCTCTACGAATTGATCCGGGCCGGTGAGTCGGCCACGCTGCACAGCTTCACGGATCAACGTCCACTCGCCTTCGGGAATGGCGGCGCGAAGAAACTCGCTATAGCGCTGTCGTCGTTGCGCTTCATTGTCGCCCAATTAGAGGTAGCACGCCGACGCGCGCAGCGCGGCGGGTACCCAACGGCGACGCTGTTGGGCGCTCGGGTTGAGCGCCGGGTTGGGTTGGGATCGTAGGCATTGACGCTAGCATACCGCGACCTTCACGAGAGCACATCGCCTGCGGGAGACCACGACCGCTCGCAGGACCACGAACCCACGGCTTGCGTCACGCGACCCGCGATAGGAGGCGCGGGCTTACGCACACCGACCTTGCGACGAGATCGTTGCGGGTAGCGACGTGACGCAAACGGATCTGGCGCATGCACACGGAAGCCGATTCGGTATGCGAGAACGTGCGCACGCGAAGAACGACGCCAGGTTCAGACGAGACACCCAAC
>JANLWJ010000106.1:0-1562 GCA_031364455.1 Actinomycetes bacterium
GCAACTGTCACCGGCACCTATCTCGCTGACGACCAGCTTCTGCAGCGAAACCCCCTTGGCCGCTCCGGGTTCGACGTTGTCACCCCACTCTCCCTTTCCAGCGGAGGGACCCTGCTCGTTGACCGCGGCTGGATCTCCTCATCGTCGACCGACACGAACGAGGCCGCGGCAGACGCGACGCCTCCGGCTGGCCGAGTGGACCTCACGGTCCGACTGCGAGCTCCTCAGGAGTCATCGGGCCGCCAGGCCCCTCCGGGCCAGGTGTACGACATTGCTGCCGAGGAGTGGGCCGACGGACTTCCGACCCCGGTCTATGCGGCCTACGGCGAACTTCTCGACCAAGAGCCACCCCCGGATCCGGCTCTCGAGCTGGCTGGTCCCATCGAGACTGGACTCGGAGTACATCTGTTCTATGCGATCCAGTGGTGGCTCTTCATCGCTATCGCGGTTGTCGGGTACTTCGCCCTGGTTCGCCGGGAGAGCAGGGAGAGTCGGGAGAGTCGCGAGGCACACGCGGTCAGCGGTGCCGACACGCGGCCAGGAGGCGCCCAGCAGGTCGACGATCCCGCCCACCCACTCAACTAGGCTTGCGGCACCACAACGGCAGCGGAGGCAACACCATGGATCTCGGACTGAGTGACCGGGTGTTTGTGGTGACCGGGGGCAGTCGCGGCCTTGGACGCGCTACCGCCGAGGTCCTTGTTGGTGAGGGCGCCAAGGTCGTCCTGGCAGCCCGCGACCCTAACCAGCTCAACGCGACGGTGGCATCACTTGGCCCCGACCGGGCCTTCGGCGTCCCCACCGACCTCACCGTCAGCGGCGCCGAGCAACGGCTCATGGCCGCCGCTGTCGCGAGATACGGCAGGATCGACGGCGCCCTGCTCTCCTGTGGTGGTCCCCCGGCCGGAAGCGTTCTCGAGACGTCCGACGATGTGTGGCGGGCCGCCTTCGAGTCGGTCTTCCTGGGGCCACTTCGGACAGCTCGTGCACTCGCGTCGACCATGAATGACGGTGGCGCCCTTGCCTTCGTTCTCAGCAGCTCAGCGCGCGAACCAATCCCAGGGCTCTCGGTCTCCAACGGGCTCCGACCAGGGCTTTCTGGCGTCGTGAAGGATTTGGCAGATGAGCTGGCGCCCCAGGCGATTCGAGTGAACGGGCTGATGCCCGGTCGAATCAACACCGACCGCACAAGGGAGCTGGACGCGAAGGCCGGTCGGGGCGACTCTGCTCGACGGCGGCAGGAAAGCCTGATCCCACTGGCGCGTTACGGAGATCCGATCGAGTTCGGGACCATTGCTGCCTTCGTGCTCTCGGCGGCTGCGTCCTACCTGACCGGTGCGCTGATCCCCATCGATGGCGGTGCGCGCCGTTCGCTGTAGCCCAGCGGGCACTCGAACGCGCGGTCGCGCTACTCGTCCGGTGGTGGGTCGGGGTCTGACTGCTTGTGGAGGTACTGCCAGGGGTGGGTGACGACATCGCGTCCGGTGGGGGTGGTCCAGGTCATCACTCCGGAAGGATCGAGGTGCACGTTCCATCCGGCGGTGTGTTTGAGGCGGTGGTGG
>JANLWJ010000141.1:0-3941 GCA_031364455.1 Actinomycetes bacterium
GATGGCGCAGGTGACGTCTGCGCCGGTGCTGACCTTCTTGACGTTATGGAAGTCCGGCACGAGCACCGGTTTGAACTGGTCAACCAGGGTGTCACCGATGCCCAACTGGCCGTGAATGTTGTCTCCCCAGCACTTGAGACGCTCGGCCGACGTAATGGCGCACGAGTGATACCCGCCCGCATCGATATCGGTGGCGGTGCCCCCTTCAGCTGAGGCGGTCTGAGCCGGGACAAGGGCGATTGCGAGGACGATCAAAGCGCCGACGAGTGGTGCCATGCGCTTTGGGAGGCTGGTGTGCACGGGGATCCTTTGGCAGTCCGGCAGGGTGGCCATCGCCAACTTAGGGGCGATCGGGGCCGCTTTCTAGTATCTAGGCGGTGTTAAGTGGCGCCCTGGGTTGGTGGCAGTCTGAGGTGCCCGCGTTGGAGGGGCTGCCAAGGCTGCGGCACACTAGGTAGTTGAGGACCACCGTTCCATCCCCGGCCACTTGGAGGAGTTATGTTCAAGAAGTTGCTCGTCCTGGCTGCAGCAGCCGCCGGAGCCTTCGCCGTCTGGCGCAAGGTCTCCAACGACAAGGCAGAGCAGGACCTCTGGAACGAGGCAGTCTCCGACCTCGACCCCAACGCACCAGTGGTCGACCTTCGCTGACCTTCTCGCTCCGAGCGCCTCACGGCGCACCGGGGACGTAGCTCAATTGGCAGAGCACCGCCTTTGCAAGGCGGGGGTTAGGGGTTCGATTCCCCTCGTCTCCACCCGCTCCGATGAACCCCGCTGTGGGTGCAACGTCACGTTGCGTTCAAATGACGAAGGAATGGCAGCATCATCGCGCCACCGGCGTCCGACGAGAGGGGCGATGCCGTGGGCGGCCTGTGGATAGAGCTCGGACGCGTCCAAGTTGCCGTTACCGTCCCCGCCATGACAAAAACACGAGGTACCTCAATCGTCCTATCCACCTTCATTGCATTCGGCGTGGCCATCGGCCTGGCTCCCGCGGCATCAGCCGCTGAGCTGACTGTCACCGACCCGGCCCGTGACAACGCGGGCAAGGGGCTCGACATCGTCAGCGGCGTCATCGAGAACGACGATTACGCACTGTCCGGCACCGTCAGCTTCCGCGCCGACCATGACGGCACGCTGATCGTCGGGCTCAAGGCCCATGATCGCGGGCTGGTGCGGGTGGTCAGCAAACACCGCGAAGGCGGCGGTTCCCGTAGCCTTCTCATCGACAACGATGGTCGCGTCACCTGTGACGGGCTGGTCATCAGGTGGAACGCCAAGGCCGGGTCAGCCCGGTTCAGCGTCCCGTCGACCTGTCTATGGCAGGGAAACTACGGGGCAGTGCGTCCGTGGTTCCTCACCGAGGGCCTCGACTCGGGCAGCGACGTCGACTTCGCCACGACCACTGAGTTCGTGCCGCGCGGCTGACTCAGCACCGCCAGCTGGGTGAGTGTGCTGGCCAAGGCGTCAACTGTTCATCGCTCGGCGCCTACACTCACCCGATGACTGAATCGGTGACGCGTCGGCGTCTGCTCATCGGCGGTGCGGCGGTCGCCGGGGTAACGATTGGCGCTGCGGCGTCGTGGCCCTTCCTGCCCGACCGCGTCAAGAACCTGATTGTCGACCCGCCCGATGCGTACATCCCGGACGCCGAGGTCGGGCGGGTCACCCTCGAGAGCGTCTACTCCGAAGCGCGGGGAATGGACGTCGACCTCTTCACAGCTGTTCCTGCCGGCTACGGATCCGGCAAGGGGCTCCCGGTCGTGGTTGTCTGTCACGGGGCCACCGCCACGCCCGCCGACTACGAGCCGTTCGGGCTGCCGCAGTTCCTGACCGCGGCTGTCGATGCTGGCGCTGAGCCCTTCGTGCTCGCCGGCGCCTACGGCAGCGCACTCTCGTGGGAGCCGCAACCGAGCGGTGACGACCCGCGGGCCATGGTGCTCGACGAAATGCCGCAGTGGCTCGACGACCGGGGCTTCGATGCGTCCCGGCGCGCGCTATGGGGCTGGTCGATGGGTGGCAGGGGAATCCTGCGGATGGCCGAGCTTGAGCCGGGCTGGGCCCGCGCGGTTGCCGCCTTCGCGCCTGCGATCAGCAGCGGCGACGACGTCATCACCAACGCCGACGCCCTGGAGGGAACGCCACTGGGCCTCTGGGTCGGCACTGACGACACGTTCTATGAGCCGGTGCAGGAACTGGTCGCAGCCCTCCCCGAGAAACCCGAGATCAACTCGTCGGGGCCGGGTGGCCACACCCGCATCTACTGGAACGACCAGACGATCGAGGCGTTCACTTTTCTCGCGTCACACCTGGGTAAGTAACCCCTCAGCGCAGCGCGGCCAGGAACGCCTCGCTCGCCTCCAGGTAGGCGTCGACGTCGTCCGGCGTCGCTGCGAACGAGATCGCGGGGCCAGAGGTGGCGATCGCATCCCAGACGCCGCGGTTCATCAGGAACACCTTGCGGGCATCGGCGAAGGCCTCGTTGACTGAGCCGTAGCCGTCATAGCCGGTAACAGGTGCCTCCGCTGTCAGGCGCCACTGGCACCGGCCTCCCCAGCGATCGATGGTGAAGCCAAGGCCGCTGGCGTCCACCAGCTTCTGCAACCCCTGCTGCAGCTGTGCCCCGAGCTCATCAACGCGTCGGTGCCCATCCTCGGTGAAGACCTCGGCGAGGCCAGCCCGAGCCGCTGCCATCGAGAGTGCGTTGGCGTACACCGTGCCGCCAGTGGGGACGCCTGGCTCGTCGGTGAAGTCTCCCTCGACGTGGTCGGCGAGGAAGTCCGCGAGTGGCGTAGTCATACCGAACACGCCCACTGGCATGCCTCCACCGATGCCTTTTCCACCGCTGATGATGTCCGGTTCGAGGCCGAACTCCTGTGCACCACCGCCCCTGACGGCGAACTGGGTGTGGGTGACGTCGGCGATGACGAGCGTTCCGTGCTGTCGAGTCGCCGCCCGCACCGCTGTGTGGAATCCCGGCTGCGGCATCACGAGCCCGCAGTTGGTCATGACGGGTTCGAGGAGTACCGCTGCGACGTCGTCGTCGGCGAGTGCGGCCTCGAGAGCTGGCAGGTCATTGAAGGGCACCGCGGTCAGATGGGCTCCTGAACCCGCGGGCAGCCCCAGGCCGTCCGGCTCGTCCTTGGACCAGAGCATCTCGTCCATGTGCCCGTGGTACTTGGCCTGGAAGACCACAACGCGCTGCCGACCGGTGAACGCCCTGGCAACGCGGAGGGCGTCAACGTTCGCGCCGGACGCAGACAGCGTGTACTGCCAACGCGGCAGTCCGAACCGGTCGCGCAGCAACTGGCTGACTTCGAGCGCGTCGGTGGTGGGTAGCAGGAAGTGGTTGCCGAGGGCGGCTTGCCGCGAGATCGCGTCGACGATGGGCGGGGGCGCGAATCCCGCGGCCATGGCTAGGTCGCAGAGGTTGAAGTCGCGGTAGGTGTTGCCATCGAGGTCGGTGAAGGTCGTACCGGTGCCCGAGACGGCGACAACCGGCGAGTGACGCCAGAAGCCAGACATCCACGAGACCGGGACGCCGTTGGGCATCAGCTCGCCGGCCTCGGCGAGCCAGGCATGAGAGCGGGGGATCGACTTGTCGAAGGTGGCGGTCTCGGCGTCCCGAAGATGCTCGAGACGCTGCTGCAGGTCGGGGGTGATGAGGGATTCCATGGTTGATCCTGACACGACGGGGACTTTGCCGGTATGCGAGGATCAAAGGTGCCGACGACGAATTGACGAGAAGGGCCGACCGTGGCTGAGCAACTCTTCGCGACACTGAACACCAACCGTGGCGCGATCCGCATCGAGCTGTACCCGAACCATGCGCCCAAGACGGTCGCCAACTTCGTCGATCTTGCCGAGGGATCCAGGGAGTGGAAGCACCCGGGTACCGGCGAGACCAGCAGCAACAAGCTCTACGACGGCACGACCTTCCACCG
>JANLWJ010000172.1:0-15626 GCA_031364455.1 Actinomycetes bacterium
CTCCTCCGACGATGCCCGACCAAGTCGTTCACCATCGTCGGAGACATGGCGCAGGCAACGGGGCCAGCGGTCTCTGCATCATGGGAAGAGGCGTTGAGTCCACATGTGGGCGATGCGTGGACGCGCTATGACCTGACGATCAACTACCGGACGCCGGCGCAAGTGATGGAACGCGCCAGCGCCATGCTCTCCGCTGCCGGATTCCCGACCACGCCGCCCACGTCGGTGCGCGATGGCGAGGAGCCGCTTGCCGTGCAGGTCGACGACTTGGGGTCGGTCGCATCGATCGTGTCCGACCAGGAGGGCCGTCTCGGCGCGGGTCGAATGGCGGTAGTGGCGCCGCGGGCGGCACTACCGCCGCTGTCAGCCGTCCTGGCCCCATGGCTCTCGTCGCCGACCGACGAACTGCGTGCCCGCGTCGTCCTGCTCTCTGGTGAGCAGGCTAAGGGCCTGGAGTTCGACGTCGTCGTGGTCGTTGACCCTGCGTCCATGGCCACCGAGGGCCACCACGGGCACCGGGCACTCTTTGTTGCCTTGACTCGCCCCACCCAGCGGCTCGTGCTGGCGCACCGCGGTGATCTGCCGGCTGGGCTGTCCGGATCGATGTAGCTGCGGAGTCGGCAGCTAGCCGTCCGGCTCGGCAGCGAGCAAATCGACATCGTCGAGATCGCTGTCGTTGGCCTCCTCGCCGTCAGGTTCGTCGTCGGGTCTTCGTGTGTCTGCGGGCGTGGTCGACCCGAGCAGGGTGCCGATCCACCGAGTACTTGGGTCGAGGTCGATCAAGATGGCCTTGGTCAACAGGGTCAACGGCACCGCCAGTAGCGCCCCCAGCGGTCCGATCGTCCACGTCCAGATGGCCATCGACAGGAAGGTGACCGTGGTCGCCAGGTTGACCGAGTCCCCGATGAACTTGGGCTGGATGATCGACTGAATGATGAAGTTGATGACGCTGTAGACGACGATCACCAGCAGCATCAGTTCCCAGCCGCCGACGAGCAGCCCGAGGATCGCGGGTGGGATCACTCCGATGATGAAGCCGATGTTCGGGATGTAGTTGGTGACGAAGGCGACGAAGCCCCACAGGATCGGCGCGGGGATGCTCATCAGGTAGAGCGCGATCGTGTCGACCACCGCAACGATGCCGCCGAAGATGGTCGCAACCGTCAGGTAGGTCCTGGTGCCGCTACTGAAGGCGCCAAGGGCGCCGGCGATGTCCGGTCTTGTCTGCTGGGTGTAGCGCAAGCGCTCGGTGAAGCCGATGCTGTCCAGACCGAGGAAGATGATGACGGCGAGTACGAAGAAGAGGGAGCCGGCGACGCCACTCAGGCTGGAGAGCACGTCGGTCACCACTGAAGCGACGTTGTCGGGCGAGATTGAGGAGGTGGCAGCGTCGATCTGCTTCTGCCCGATGCCGAGGCTGTCTAGCAGGTTTGCGACGTCCTTGTTGACCTCATCGGTGCTCGGGGCGTAGCTGGCAACCAGAGTCGCGAACTTGGCCCCCGCGTAAAGGAGGATGAGTCCGAGCACCAACAGGATTCCGTAGGCGCCAGCGACGACGGTCGTAATGGCAACCCACTTCGGCCAACCCTTGCGCAACATCCACTGCTGGATGGGGATCACCGTGACGACCAGCATCAGGGCCAGGAACGTCGGCCCGACGATCCCCCTGAAGGCCTGGAGCCCGAACATCACGACGAACCCGCCAGCACCGCCGAGAAGCAAGATCAGGCCCCGCGGGATGGACCACGGACTTTCTTGGGCGGCGGCCGCCCCAGAGGGGGACGGGCTGGGGTCAGCGCTGGACATGTGACTCCTAGGACGGGCCGGTGTGTGCCGATCATGCCCGAACAGGGACAATCAGTGCGTGACTCTGAATGGAAATGTGTCCTTTTGGTATGACGAAATCGGCCTCCCCGCGGCGCGGCCGCCCCTCGACGGGCCGACATCGGTGGATGTGTGCATCGTCGGTGGCGGTTTCACCGGGCTCTGGGCCGCTTACTACCTGAAGCAGGCTGATCCTTCGCTGCGCGTCTTGGTCGTCGAGCAGCGGTTCGCCGGCTACGGGGCGAGCGGCCGGAACGGCGGCTGGCTCTTCGGCGGAATCGCAGGCTCAAGGCGCCGTTACGCGTCGACGCACGGGCGTCAGGCCGTCGTCGACCTGCAGCACGCGATGAACGCCACCGTCGATGAGGTCATCTCGGTGGCCCAGCTGGAGGGCATCGACGCCGACATCGTCAAGGGCGGCACCTTGGAGGTGGCGTATACCCCGGCGCAGCTCGAGCGGCTGAAGGCGTTCGTCGATGAGGAGCACGCATGGGGCGAGACGGACCACGTACTCATCACTGCTGAGGAGTCGACCGCGCGCATCAACGTCGCGAACACCCTCGGCGGTGCATACAGTCCCAACGGCGCACGGATCCAGCCGGCCAAGCTGGTGCGCGGCCTCTCCGACGTCGTGGAACGGATGGGCGTCCAGATCGCCGAGCAGACCACCGTGACGGCGATCGAGCCGCACCGAGTGATCACCGACCGGGGTGACATCGCAGCTGACTTGGTCCTCCGCGCGACTGAGGGATTCACCGCCGGGATCAAGGGACTCAAGCGTTCCTGGCTGCCGATGAACTCGTCGATGATCGTCACGGATCCGCTGCCGGCCTCGGCTTGGGAGCAGATCGGCTGGACGGGCATGGAGACGTTGGGCGATTTGGCCCACGCCTACTGCTACGTGCAGCGGACGGCCGATGGCCGGATCGCGATCGGGGGGCGCGGCGTTCCGTACCGCTACGGATCGCAGACGGACAACGACGGCTCAACGCAGCCGCAGACGATCGACGCCCTACGCGAGATCCTGGTTCGACTCTTCCCGGCCGCCGCCGACGTGCCCGTAGCGCATGCCTGGTCGGGGGTTCTGGGAGTTCCACGCGACTGGTGCTCAACGGTCGGCCTCGACAAGGACACCGGGCTCGGTTGGGCCGGTGGCTATGTCGGTCACGGCGTCGCCGCCACGAACCTGGCTGGGCGCACGCTTCGTGACTTGGTGCTGGGTCAGCAGACCGACCTGACGGTGCTGCCGTGGGTGGGTCGGAAGGTGCGTAGCTGGGAGCCGGAGCCGTTCCGGTGGCTCGGAGTGCAGGCGATGTATGCCACCTACCGGGCGGCCGACAACCAGGAGCACGGCGGCCGGGCTAGCACGTCGCCGCTCGCGAAGATCGCCGACAAGGTCTCCGGCCGCTTGTAGTTCTTTCCGAGTGCGTGCGACTCACCCGCTGCGGGTGTCCCACGCGGCGAGCACGTCCGCCTCGCGCTCCCGGCTCCACCCGGTTCCGTCCGGGTTCGGGGTGGGTGTGCTGCGTTCATGTGCGAGCGTCTCGCGGACGGTGTCGGCCAACGACCGCGTGGCGAAGCCGTGCGCGACGGCGCGCGCCGGGCTGCAGCTCATCCCGGGGTCGGATTGAGGCGACGGGTACCAGAGTGGCAGGTCTGAGTTGCCGACGTCGTGCTCGATCAGGAACGCGGGGTCGACCGGGACGATCTCGGTTCCCGCCGGGCCAACGGCGTCCACGATCGTTCGCAGCATGTCGGCGAAGGTGAATGGTGGGGGTGGGCTGACAGTGTGGAAGGTGCCCGAATCGCCACGCTCGAGCAGCTCGAGGATCCAACGCGCCTGGTCGCGGCCATCGATCACCTGAATGCCGTAGCCGGGGATATCCGGGGCGATCACGCGTCCGCCTTCGGCTATCCGGTTGACCCAGTAGGTGAAGCGGTGGGTGTAGTCGTGGGGTCCCACGACATACGTCGGACGGATCACGATGGCATCGGTGTAGTGCTTGGCGACTGCCCCTTCACACAGGACCTTGAGGCCGCCGTATGTCTCGCCGTCGACTACCTCGGTGGTCGGGTCGTCGAGACCGACCATGGGCGCGTCCTCGTCAGAGTTGGGCGGCATCGGCTCGGCGTAGACCGAGACCGTTGAGATGAAGACCTGTCGCCCCCCGCGCGCCCCGAGCGCGTTGGCCAGCTCGTCCACCTGCCGAGGGACGTAGGCGCATACGTCGATGGTGGCGTCCCAGTGCCCGTCTGCGAGGTTCTCCAGATCAGAGTCGCGGTCGCCGAGGATGTGCTCGGCCTCTGGGACAGCGTCGGCATTGGTCTTGCCACGGTGGAAGAGGGTCACCTGGTGGCCGCGCTCGAGCGCGATCTCGGCGATGTGGCGTCCGACGAACTGGGTGCCGCCGATGATCAGCAGGCGCATGTGCCCTCCGTGGTGTCTCGATTCTCGGTCAGCCTCGCATACCCTGGAATCCATGGGGACACGCACGGTAGGGATGCTCAGCGCTTTCGCTGTTGGCGTGACGCTGTTGGCGGCGCCGCAGGCGGTCGGCGGTGAGGCTCTGGCGAGCGTTGTTTCCCGGGCTGCGTCGATGGCTACGACGATGGCGCTCCGGGTCGACGACAAGCGGCTGCAGCCCGGAGACCGTGTGACCTTCAGGGCGCGGCTACTCGACGAGAGCACCGGCAGCCCGGTTCCCGACGCAGACGTCATGCTGCAGTGGCAGAGATCGGGGTCATCGGGGTGGCAGGAGGGCACGACTAAGACCACGGGTCAGGGGGGACGGGTCGAGTGGCCCAATTTCTTCTCGAAGTACTCGAGTCGCTACCGAGTCGTTTTCCTGGGATCTACCAGTTGGGACTCGTCGGTCAGCCCCTCTCGTCTGGTGGTCGTCAAGCCGGCCATTGATGCCGCCCTCAGACGCGCGTGGGTGCGGCCGGATGGTGTCGTGAAGCTGACCGGTCGGGTCAGCCCCGGCTACGGCGGTGAGCGCGTGAGTCTTCAGCGCCGCGTCGAGGGACAGTGGCGCACCGTGACTCGGGTGCAGCAGGGTGGGCAGGGCCGATTCACGTTCCGCATCGGCGGAATGGACGCCTACGGCCCGCAGACCTATCGGGTAGCGCTTGAGGCTCGCGACGCCCACCTGGGAGCCATCAGCGAACCTTTGCAGCTGACGACGGTGCGCCTGGTCACGTACCGCATCGAGACGCGTGGGAGTGTGCGCGGCGTACTCGACACGTTCAAGGAACGCACGGCCGAGATATACGCCGACCCCCGCGGGTGGTCGCGCTCGTACATCCACTTCAAGCGAGTGACATCGGGCGGCGCTTTCTCCCTCGTGCTGAGTCAGGCCAGGTACGTGCCTTCCTTCGGGTCGATCTGCGACCGCTACTGGAGCTGCCGGGTCGGTCGCTATGTGGTCATCAACGAGAACCGTTGGCGGCACGGCACCCCGTACTTCAAGCGTTCGGGTGGCACCATGGCTGAGTACCGCGCGATGGTGGCCAACCATGAGACTGGTCACTGGTTCGGGCTGGGTCACTCCACGTGCGGTGGACGCGGTCAGGCTGCCCCGGTGATGATGCAGCAGTCCAAAGGGCTCTACGGCTGCGAGCCAAATGCCTGGCCGCTTGCTGGAGAGATCGCCCGCGTTCGCTGACCGTCTTTGGAAGACTCAATCGTCGCCTGGACGCCAAAAGCGTCTTCCAGATCTCGAATCCGGTGATGGTCCGACCGTGAGTCACCCTTCGACGAAGCTAGAAACACTGCCGTGAGCTGGGCATGCTGCGGGAAGTGCTGCTCTAGCGCCACTTCCCGCAGCAAACCGCTCACGCGAGGGGGTCGGCGTCAGCGGCTGCGGGCGATGGTGAGCAGGTCGGCGTAGACCGCATACGCGGTCTGGGTGAGCAGGCCGTCGCGTTCGACGATCTCGATGGTGCCGGCGAGCTCGGTCTCAAGGACGATGGCCGATGACGTTCCCGAGATCCAGTACATGGGGTCCTGGCTGCGGACGGGTTCGAGGGTGACGCGCGCGGTGACCTCACCGTCTTCGTTGCGCTGCGCCTCGCCAATCAGCCTCAGTCGGCGGCCGTAGGACATCACCTTGGCGACGTCGTCCTGGTTCAACTTCGCGATCGAGTCGCGGGCGATCACATCGGGGGTGATGTCGGCGTCCAGAAGGACATTTGCCAAGGCGGCTACCTTCGCTGCTGCATCGTGACCCTCGAGGTCGTAGGACGGGTCGGTCTCGGCGAATCCGGCTTCGACCGCCTCCGCAACGGCGGCGTCTCGCGATGCACCATCGGCCATGGCATCGAGCACGTAGTTGCTCGTCGAGTTCAGGACGCCGCGGAAGCCCAGCACTCGGTCGCCCGGCAGGCAGAACTCAGCGAGGTTGTAGACCGGACAGCCGTCCATCGTGACGCCCTCGTGCCGTAGGCGGCGCCCCTCGGCGTCGGCGCGGTCGCGCAGGCGCCGGTAGTCCCAGGCGATCGGGCCTTTATTGACGGTCACGACGTCGAGCCCGCAGTCGAACGCGGCGTCGACGTGAGAGATCGCGAGCTGGCCACCATGTTCTAAAGGCGTTGACTCGACGAGGACATCGGCGCCGGAGTCCGCGATGAGATCGGCACCGGGTCTTTCCGGGGAGTGGAACCGGTCTCCATCGACGCGGAACTCGGCCAGGATCTGGGCCGGCGTCCGGCCCGCTGGGTCCAGCCACGAGCCATGGCTCCCGGTGCCCACCGCGCTGACGAGGTATTGGACGCCGTAGTCGCGCGCGAGTACTCCCTCACGATCGCGCACGAGTTCGCAGAACCGCTGCGTGACGTAGCCGAATCCCAGGATGCAGAGTCGGATGTCGCGTACGTCCCCCATGGTCAGTGCTTGCCCAGCCAGTCGTCGAGGAACACCTGTTCCTTGGTGATGAGGTAGTCGAGGTAGCCGCGCACCTGCTGTTCGATCTTGCCGCCGACGAAGGGCACCTTGACCTTGACGTTGACTGTGCACGAGTAGCTGCTGCCGTCAGAGGTCGCCTCTATCGAGTAGTCGCCACCGATGTTGGCAGGGGCGGTCCCCAGGTCTGCGTGCCAACTTCCCAGCAGCGTCCCAACGGCGTTCGGCGACGACGACCAGGTGTCGACCTGGGTGATCTGACCGTCACCGACCAAGCCCTTGATGGGAGCAGGGATCTTGTCCATCGGAAGCTGGCGGACGGCGGTGATCACGACGTTTTCGTCGGTCCGTTCCGCCGTTGGGGCACCGACGCCGCCGAAGCGCTCGCTGCGCGCAGCGAGGTAGTCCAGGTCGGCGAGCGCATCCAGCAGCACGGTGGGGGCGACCGAGTAGACGTACGTGTGGGTCATGGGTGCTCCGGTGTCGAGGTGAACTGCAGGCTACCCACTGGCGGCGGTGCGGACGTGACACGGCGCCTGGTGGTCGTCCACGACACCGACTGACTGCATGAACGCGTACAGCGTTGTTGGCCCGACGAAGCTCCAGCCACGGCGCTTGAGCTCTTTGGACAGCGCGGCGGACTCAACGGTCTGTGGGTGGTCCATCAGCCACTGCTTGGTGACGACTTCAGGACGCGAACCGGGCCCCGGTGCGAAGCCCGACACCAGGTCGGCCAGGCTCTCGCCGCCGTCGTGGAGGTCGACGCACTGTCGTGCATTGTTGATCGTCGACTCGATCTTGCCGCGGTGGCGGACGATGCCGGCATCCTGCAGCAGCCGTTCGACGTCGGCGTCGCCAAAGCCGGCGATCGTTTCCACGTCGAACCCGGCAAAGGCGGCACGGAAGTTCTCGCGTTTTCGCAGGATCGTCAGCCAGGAGAGTCCGGACTGGAAGCCCTCGAGGCAGATCTTCTCGAAGAGTCGGGTTTCGTCGCGGACCGGGCGACCCCACTCCTTGTCGTGGTAGGCGCGATACTCCTCGGTGCCGCCACCCCAGAAGCAGCGGAGCAGGCCGTCCTCGCCGCGGTCGAGCAGGTCGCCGTCGACGAGCGTCTCGGTCACCTGCCTAGTTCAGCACACCATTCGTGGTGACCAGCGCTGCGACGCCTAGCGCTGCGACGGCAACAGGTGCCAGGAGCAGCACGGCGTGGTCGCGCACCAGCGCGACGGCCGCGACCGCACCGGCACCGGTCGCCACGACCAGGCCGACGAGTGTCGACCCCCACAGGGCGAAGAACCACGGGGTTCCTGCTCCTGGCTCGACGAGGTGCTGGGTAACCCACGCCACCAGGGGGGATGCGATGGCCACAACGGCGGCGGTCGTGAAGACGAAGACGGCCCAGCGGCCAAGACTCGTGTCGGGCACGACCCAGACACGGTGCTCGTGCTGGTGGTGCGGGTGCGTGACATCCTGCATGGTCTGCTCCTCGGGGAAGGGGAGGTTCCAGGACGCCCAGAGTGCCCTCTGCGCGGGTCAAGTGCACGCACCCACGCCGCGAGTAGCCCTGGTGCTGCCTAGGCTGCCAATGTGAGTGTCGCCCCGGATCGCCGGCTTCCGCCAGGGCCACAGGGCCCGGAGATGCTGCGCAATATTGCGCTGATGCGGTCGCGACCACCGGTGTTCCTGGCCCAGTGCGCCGAACGCTACGGGCCGGTGGTGCGTTTCCCGATGCCCCGTAGCGAGGTGTGGCTGGTCTCGGACCCCGTCGACGTCCGTCGGGTGCTGCAGGGCAACCACAGGGCCTACGGCAAGCGCACCATTCAGTACGACACCCTGGCGCTCGTCACTGGCACCGGACTACTCGCGTCCGATGCCGACCTCTGGCGACGGATGCGCCGGGTGATGTCTCCCGGCTTCCACCACGACCTCATCGCGGCCATGGCGACGTCGGTCCACGAGGTGTGCGCCGCATGGGTCGACCGGACGCTGCCTCTCGACGGCGAGACCGAGCTCGACCTGGACGCGGCGATGCTCGAGCTCACGCTGGAGATCGTGGCGGCGACGCTACTGGGCGGCAACCTTGCCGGGCGGGCCGACCAGCTTGTGGAAGCGGTGATGACCGCGCTCCACGTGGTCGTCGCCAAGGCGCAGCAGCCGCTGCCTATCCCGGAGTCGTGGCCGACACCGGGAAACCGTCGCCTCCGCGGAGCGATGGCGGTGCTGGACGCTGCCGTCGATGACGTCATCGCGGTCCGGCGCACCGGCAGTCCTGGAACCGACACCCTGTGGCTGCTGATCACCGCCATGGATGCGGGACTCGCATCGGCCGGCGAGGTCCGCGATGAGGTGGTCACGCTGATCGTCGCCGGTCACGAGACCGTTGCCGCCACCCTGACGTGGACCTGGGTGCTGCTCGCTAGTCATCCAGAGGCCGAGCAGCGCGTCCAGGCCGAGGTCGACGCATGTCCTGACCCGGGTCCCAACGGTTGGGACGTCGACATCCTCGAGCGACTGCCCTGCACACGAGCAGTGGTCGATGAGTGTCTGCGGCTCTACCCGCCGGCGTGGGTGATCACCCGGCGCAGCCTCGAAGCTGATGTCCTCGGTGGGTTCGAGCTGCCGGCAGGGGCCACCGTGATCGCGTCGCCCTACGCCATCCAACGGGACGAGCAATGGTGGCCGAATCCGGGCCTGTTCAACCCCGAGCGCTTTCTCGGTGCGGAGTCACCTAAGGAGTCGGGCTCCGGGCCGTTGACGTACCTGCCGTTCGGAGCCGGACCACGGCTCTGCATCGGCCGCGACCTCGCATTGATGGAGGCGCCGATGGTGGTTGCGACGCTCGCCCGCGTCCTGCGAGCCCGGCCGCTGAACCCGGCGGCAGTGCGCGAGGACTTCGGGGTCACGCTCCGTCCGAGGGGCGGATTGCCCGGGGTCGTGGTCCGACGTCGACACGTCAGACCGTGACTCAGGTCACCTCCGCAGGGGTTCCACCATGTGGAGTTGCTCACAAACCCGCAGGTAACGGGTGGTATTTGGGCCAACCGCATGGAGGAATTCGCTGTCTTAGGGCACCCTGAGAGCCATATCCCGCCGCGTCCCGCTGAAGAGGTCCCGATGACGATTCCCGGTCTTGCCGAAGCACCCACCAAGAACGCCAAGCTGCTGGCATGGGTCGAAGAGATCGCCACTCTCACCAAGCCCGACCGGGTGGTCTGGGCCGACGGGTCGCAGGAGGAGTGGGACCGCCTGACGGCTGAGCTGGTCGCCTCCGGCACGTTCATCAAGCTGGACGAGGAGAAGCGCCCCAACAGCTTCCTCGCCCGTTCCAACCCCAAGGACGTTGCCCGCGTCGAGGACCGCACCTACATCTGCGCTGAGCGCGAGCAGGACGCTGGCCCGACGAACAACTGGATGGCGCCGGACGAGATGCGTAAGACGCTCCGCCCGCTATTCGATGGTTCGATGCGCGGCCGCACGATGTACGTCGTTCCGTTCAGCATGGGGCCGCTCGGTGGCACGATCTCCCAGCTCGGCGTCGAGATCACCGACTCCGCCTACGTGGTTGTCAACATGCGGATCATGACGCGCATGGGCAAGGCGGCCCTGGACCTCATCGGCGAGAGCGGCGACTTTGTCCCCGCGATTCACTCGGTCGGCGCGCCGCTCGCCGACGGAGAGCAGGACGTCGCGTGGCCGTGCAGCGACACCAAGTACATCGTCCACTTCCCCGAGACCCGCGAGATCTGGTCCTACGGCTCCGGCTACGGCGGCAACGCGCTGCTCGGCAAGAAGTGCTTCGCGCTCCGGATCGCGTCTGTCATGGCGCGTGACGAGGGCTGGCTCGCCGAGCACATGCTGATCCTGAAGCTGACATCGCCCAAGGGCACGACGCACCACATCACTGCTGCTTTCCCCAGCGCCTGTGGCAAGACCAACCTCGCCATGCTGCAGCCGACCATCCCTGGCTGGACCGTCGAGACCGTCGGTGACGACATCGCCTGGATGCGCTTCGGTGAGGACGGCCGCCTCCATGCCATCAACCCTGAGGCCGGCTTCTTCGGCGTCGCCCCAGGTACCGGCGCCGCGACCAACCAGAACGCGATCGACACCCTCTGGGGCAACAGCATCTACACCAACGTCGCGCTCACCGACGACGGTGACGTGTGGTGGGAGGGCCTCACCGACGACGCTCCCGCGCACCTGATCGACTGGAAGGGTCGCGACTGGACGCCGGCGTCCGACGAGCCGTCGTCGCACCCGAACAGCCGCTTCACTGCTCCCGCCTCGCAGTGCCCGTCGATCGCCGACAGCTGGGAAGACCCCAAGGGTGTCCCGATCGACGCGATCCTCTTCGGTGGTCGCCGTGCAACCAACGTCCCGCTCGTCAACGAGTCATTCAGCTGGGAGCACGGCGTCTTTCTCGCCTCGACGGTCTCCAGCGAGAAGACCGCCGCGGCCGAAGGCACCGTCGGAGAGCTTCGCCGTGACCCGTTCGCCATGCTGCCGTTCTGCGGCTACAACATGGCCGACTACTGGGGCCACTGGCTCAAGGTCGGCCAGGCCACTGACGCCGACAAGCTGCCGCGCATCTACCAGGTCAACTGGTTCCGCAAGGACGCCGCCGGCAAGTTCTTGTGGCCAGGGTTCGGCGAGAACAGCCGTGTCCTCGACTGGATCATCCGCCGTCTGGACGGTGACGCCGGGGCAATCGAGACGCCGATCGGCAAACTGCCGGCTGATGGCTCGATGAACCTCGACGGTCTTGACCTGTCGGACGAGCAGACCGCCGAGCTGTTCGCCGTCGAGCCGAAGAACTGGATCGATGAGGCCGAGCTCACCGAGCAGTACTTCGCCAAGTTCGGTGACCACGTTCCCACGGCTCTGCGCGGGCAGCTCAATGCCCTCCGTGCGCGCCTGGAAGCAGCACAGCAGGCCTGACCTGTTTCAGGCCGGGTCGCGCTCGATCGGGCAGGTCATGCAGCGCGGTCCGCCGCGTCCGCGTCCCAGTTCGCTGCCGGCAGCGGCGATGACCTCGATGCCCTGCTCCTCGAGGTAGCGGTTGGTCGTGGTGTTGCGCTCGTAGCCGACGACGACGCCGAGGGACAGGGCCAGGAAGTTGTTGCCGTCGTCCCACTGCTCACGTTCAGCTGCCCGGATGTCCTGGGACACCGAGAGGACGCGAACTTGGTCGATCTCGAGTGCATCGGCTACCGCAGACCAGAGATCGTCATTCTGCGCGATGGTCAACTCGCCATCGTCCCCCGGCGTGATCGTGTAGCTGCGCATCTCGGCCGGTAGATACCGATACGTGATGAACGTGGTGGCATCGAGCATGGTCATGGCGGTGTCGAGGTGCATGAAGGCTCGCGTCTTTGGTAGCTCAACGGCGATGACGCGCGTCACTGCGCCTCCGCTGTGCCGGAAGTAGTTGCGAGCGAGAATCTCGACGCCCTGCGGCGTCGTGCGTTCGCTGAGGCCGATCATGACAGCGCCGTTTCCGATCACAAGGATGTCGCCACCTTCGCACGTGGCCGGGTCGTGCACGTCGTCGTCGTCGCCGTAGTACATGACGATGTCGTCCTTGGCGGCGGCGAACATCGGGTGGAAGCGGTAGATGAGGCGGGAGTGGATCGCCTCACGCTTGCGCGCGGCCTTCGCCATCGGGTTGACGGAGACGCCGCCGTATACCCAGGCGGAGTTGTCGCGCTGGAAGAGGTGGTTGGGGAGAGGCGCAAGCACGAAGTCCTCGTCGTCGAGCAGACGCCACAGCAGGCTCGGCCACTCCGGGGCAGGGAGATCCTTCTTGAGAATCCCGCCGATCATGAAGTCGGCGAGCTCCTGTGGCTCGGTGTTGGCAATGAGGCTCCGGAGGGGCGTCACCAGCATCGGGCCCATGGTCTCCTCGTGCACAACACGTTCAAGGAGGAACTCGCGAGCGTCTTCCAGCTGCAGTGCCTCGCCCAGCAGTTCGTTGAAGTAGTGCACCTGGGCGCCGTTGTCGCGCAACGCCTGCGTAAATGCATCGTGCTCTTCGATGGCGCGCTCGGCCCAGAGGACGTCGTCGAAGAGCAGGCTGTGGACGTTGCTCGGCGTGAGGCGGGCGAGTTCCAGACCGGGCCGGTGGACGATGACCTGCCGCAGCTGCCCGACTTCGGACTCGACGCGAAACACCATGAAGCCTCCCTCGACTGCGGGGGAGCCTACGGGGTTCAGGCCGTCTCGGTGGACTTCTGCTGCTCAGCCACCTTCTGGTGCACCTCAGCCATGTCGAGGTCCTTGACGGAGGTCAACACCTTCTCCAACTCGGGAGCAGGCAGGGCGCCGGCCTCGCCGAAGACCAGAACCTTCTCGCGGAAGGCGACCAACGTGGGGATCGACGTGATCCCGAACATGCCGGCCAGCTCCTGCTGGTCCTCGGTGTCGACCTTGGCAAAGACGACGTCGGTGTGCGAATCGCTGGCGCTCTCGAAGACCGGGCCGAATGCGCGGCAAGGGCCACACCAGGCCGCCCAGAAGTCGATGACGACGATATCGTTGCCAGCGATCGTCTCGGCGAAGTTCTCCTTGGTCAGTGTCAGGGTGGACACCTAGTCTCCTCCAGTCGGTTGCGGCTCAGTTGTTCTCATTCAACGATACCCCCTAGGGTATTATTCCATGGAGATCTCACTCAAGACCCACGTGGCAGCCCCCTTCGATGACGTCGTCACCCGCACCCGCAGCGCGCTCGCGGACCAGGGCTTCGGCGTACTCACCGAGATCGATGTGCAGGCCACGATGAAGGCCAAGCTCGACGCCGACGTCGGCCCCTTCCTCATCCTCGGCGCCTGTAACCCCCCGCTCGCCTACCGAGCCATCAACGCCCAGGCATCGATCGGCGTCCTGCTGCCGTGCAATGTCGTGGTGCGCCAGGACGGCGACCAGGTGTTGGTCGAGGCAGTCGACCCGATGGCCATGATGAGCGTCGCCGGTGACGATGCACTGGACGCCGTGGCTGGCGAGGCGACCGATCGGCTGAAGGCTGCGCTTCGGTCGCTCGTGGACGCGTGAACAGAATGGCTGGAGCCGGCGGTCGTTGTGCGTGAGGATGGCGGTATGGACGAGCCGAGCGCCCCGGATGCCTGGGTCGAGCAGACCCTGACCGGGCGTCTGCTGGTGGCTTCACCTGCGCTCGGTGACCCCCACTTCTCGCGCACCATCGTGCTACTCGTCGACCACGACGAGAGCGGTGCCCTCGGCGTCGTGCTGAACCGTCCATCGACCACCGATGTCAGCGAGATCTTGCCGGACTGGCACCTCTATGCGACCCCGCCGCAGGTGGTCTTTCAAGGTGGTCCGGTCGGTAGGGACAGCGCCCTCGCACTCGCTGCGCGGGCCGGTGGCGACGGTGAGGCTGATGAGCCATTGGGGTTTCGGCACGTGCACGCCGGAATCGGGCTGGTCGACCTGGACACCCCAGCTGAGCTCATCGCGGGGGACATTTCATCGATACGGGTCTTTGCCGGCTATGCGGGCTGGGGGTCAGACCAGCTGGAGGCTGAAATCGATGAGGGTTCCTGGTTCGTCGTCGACGCCGAACCGGGTGACCTGTCGTCCGGCGATCCCGAGCGCCTCTGGGAGCAGGTACTGCGCCGGCAGCCCCCGCGACTGGCGGTCGTTGCGACGTTTCCCGACGACCCGTCACTGAACTGACGGTTTAGACTCCTGCCCGTGACGACAGACCCCCTTGGCCCTGACACCGACAACGGCGGACTCGGAACGCTCCTCGACGAGCGTGTGGAGGAGGCGTCGGTCGAGCCCGGCGACCACGAGCGCTTCGCCCACTACGTGCAGAAGGACAAGATCGTGGAGAGCGCAGTCACTGGTTCTGCGGTGATCGCCCTCTGCGGCAAGGTGTGGATCCCCAACCGCGACCCGCAGAAGTTCCCGGTCTGCCCGGAGTGCCAGGACATCTATGAGTCCCTGCCTGGCGGCGGAGGAGAAGACGCGCCGTAGGGCACGCTCCCACCGCGGCCGGAGTCCTGGAAACGGTCGTCCACAGCCCCGTGGCGATCACCCGATCTGCCCTATGTCGCTCGAGATAATCGCGACATGCTGTTCTCACCTGTGTCTCGGAGGTCACCTGTGTCGAAACATCACGCTGCCCGCCTTGGCGCCCGTCTTGTGGCGGTTGCCGCACTGGCGCTCCTGGCGGCCGGGATGGCTGCCGTTGCTCCGACCGGAACCGGAGCCATTGCAGTGCAGAGCGTTTCAGCCGACTGTTTCGAGCCGGGTGCGCTCTCTACGGGCGCTAGGGGCAGCAGGGACATTCGCGTCGACCCGAACACCGAGCTGCTCCGTGAGGTGCCGACCCTTCAGGCGCGGCTCGCCGCCGGCGAGGTAAACGTCCCCACCTACATCCACTTCATCACCGCCAAGGAGCTCACGGCCGATGAGCAGGTCGCCCGCCAAGAGCTGGCGGTCCGGCAGATCCGGAAGCTCAACCGCGCTTACTCCGGGCGTAGCAGCGACAAGGCATTCGACACTCCTTTCCGATTCTCACTCGTGCAGGCGGACTTCACGGTCGACAGCGCCTGGTCCACGATGAAGTACGGCAGCGCGGCCGAGCAGTCGGCCAAGAACGCACTGCGTGTTGGCGGATCCGACACGCTCAACATCTACGCTGCCAACATCGGTGGAGGCCTCCTCGGCTGGGCGACCTTCCCGCAGAAGTACAAGGGGAACCCAACTAACGACGGCGTTGTGCTCCTCACCGAGTCAATGCCAGGTGGCAATGCCGCTCCGTACAACCGTGGCGACACCGGGACTCACGAGGTCGGTCACTGGCTCGGCCTCTACCACACGTTTCAAGGCGGCTGTACGAAGTTGAACGACCGCGTTGCGGACACTCCAGCAGAGCGCAGAC
>JANLWJ010000181.1:0-1848 GCA_031364455.1 Actinomycetes bacterium
ACCTGCTGACCGCGTCCATGCGGTGTTGGCTGAGCAGATTGGCCCGCGCTGGCGCGCGAGGTTCCTCGAGTTCGACGACACCCATGCGGCTGCGGCGTCGATCGGTCAGGTTCATCGTGGGGTGTGGCGGGACGGGCGGCCGGTGGCGGTCAAGATCCAGTACCCCGGTGCCGGCCCAGCTCTTCGCTCCGATCTCGCGCAGATCGGCCGCATGATGCGGATGATGGGGCCGCTGTCACCGGGCATGGACATGGCGCCACTGGTCGACGAGCTGCAGCGACGAATGCATGAAGAGCTTGACTACCGACGCGAGGCACGCTCGCAGCGGGCATTCGGCAAGGCGTTCGCCGATGACGACGACTTCATGGTTCCCGAGGTCGTGTTCGCCTCTGATGAAGTACTCGTGACCGAGTGGATCGATGGCACCCCCGTCCGCCAGATCATCGAGTCGGGTGAGCAGGCTCCGCGCGACCGCGCCGGACTTCTGCTCGCTCGGCTGCTCTTCAGCGGACCGGCACGAGCCCGAATGCTTCATGCAGACCCACATCCTGGGAACTTCCGGCTGCTAGACGACGGGCGCCTGGCCATCCTCGACTTCGGGGCCGTCGACCGGCTCCCCCGCGGGCTTCCGCGATCCATCGGCGTGCTGGCCAGACGGGCGATTGACGGAGATGCCGACGGCGTTCTCGAGGGCCTCCGTCGGGAAGGCTTCGTTCGGGACTCGGTCACCGTCGACGCCGATGAGCTGCTGGGCTACCTGGTGCCGCTCCTGGAACCCCTCCGCCACGACGAGTTCTCGTTCGAACGTGCCTGGCTACGCAGCGAGGCGATGCGCCTAGCCGACCTGCGTAAGGCGACAACCGGAATGAAGCTCAATCTGCCCCCGTCCTACCTGCTCATCCACCGCGTCACGCTCGGAGTCATGGGCGTGCTGTGCCAGCTCGGCAGCACTGCGCCGTTCCGTGCCGAGTGCGAACGCCTGCTTCCGGGGTTCGCCGAAGGTTCCTAACGACCGCTGTGCGACGTGAGGTCCCCTATCGCTGAAGGGGAGGATCACCTTTCGATGATCCTCCCCTTCAGGGGGGCGAGCGCCGCCTCACATCAGACTCGCGTGAGCCAGTGATGCCTGCAGCGCGGCCTCCCTCGCCACACACGCTGTGCGCTCGGCGCGGCGGCGGGCCCGACGGGCTGCCACGAGACGGCGAACGCGAACTAGCTGTTCGCTGTCGCGAAGCTCGTGCTCATGTCGAGCTCGAGCGAGATCTTCTTGCAGAAACATGATGGGTGCTCCCAGGTGTTGAGGTCGATGGGTTCAAAGTTGCAGGTCACGCAACCTCGGACTTGCGGGGTCGGCCGCGCGGACGTTTCCGCGGGACCACGACGCCGTGCTCAAAGAGCTCGCCGCCCCAGACTCCCCAGGGCTCCGAACGCTCTGTTGCGCCAGCTAGACACTCCTTCTGCAGCGGACAGCCTCGGCACAGGGCCTTGGCGGTCTCCACTCCAGCCGGGGTATCGGCGAACCAGAGCTCGGGATCCTCCTCGTGGCACGGCACTGACCACCGCGAAGCGGCGGCCCACTGCTCGTGGTCGGAAAGGACAGTGCCCGGAGTCCCCGCGTCGAGCAGGTCCGAGATCGTCGGCATGACAGTCATTGCGGGTCACCTCCTGCAGTAGTTGGTTTTGGGCAAAGAAAAGGGCCACGGATCCGAGGTCTTCGGTTCCGTGGCCTGGAGTGAGCCCAGTTGAGTTTCTACTGAGGTGGACTCCAGGAGCGAGAACCATCGAAGACGCCAGCTGCGCCCTGCGCGCGCACGTCGGCCGCGGACACGAAGGTGGCCGCAGCCGACG
>JANLWJ010000193.1:0-4755 GCA_031364455.1 Actinomycetes bacterium
TGCCCGCCGGCGGCGGCGAGCGTTTCCAGCAATTCCCCCACGCGCGGTGGCGCTTCGTAGAGAATCACGGTATGTGGCAGTGCAAGGGCGGCGGTGGTCCAGAGGAACTCGGCAAATCGCGCCTTGACCGCGCCCGTCCGCGAGTAGTCCGGCTAATGGCTGGCCACGTCGCCGCTGGCCTCCTGCATGGTCAGCCTTCATCGGAATCCGCCAAGCTCGCGTACGCCTACATCGCCGACGCGTTCGTCGACATCGTCGGCCGGCTCGTCGGCCGCGAGGCGCAGTGGGGCGTCGACCCCGCCGACCTCGCGAGCGCGCACGACTTCGTCGCCGCGCACCGCGATCCCGCGTTCCTCGAGGCGCTCGCCGACGAGCTCCCCCGCCACGGCACGGGCCCGGCGCACCTCGACGACGAGTTCGACATGGTGCGCGACACGTTCCACCGGTTCGCGGAGGACAAGATCCGCCCCGTCGCCGAGCACATCCATCGCACCAACGCCGACATCCCCGCCGAGATCATCGACGGCATGGCCGAGATCGGCGGCTTCGGCCTCTCGGTGCCGGAGGAGTACGGCGGGTTCGCCGCCGGCGGCGACTCCGACTACCTCGCAATGTGCGTCGCCACGGAGGAGCTCTCGTGGGGCTCGCTCGGCCCGACGACGGCGTCATGCAGATGCTGGGGAGGCCAGTTCCGGACGAGCTGCCTGCGGTGATCGGCAACACCGGTGCTCTCCTGGAGAGCCCAGCCTTCTTCCCACCCTTCACTGGGCGCCTCAACCTGCAGCTGCTGGCCCAGGCATCGGAGATACCTGCGGCACAGGTGAGTGCCGTGCTCGACGTCGTCCAGCTGAGCGACGCCGCGGACGAGCGGGTCAAGGGCTACTCGCTCGGCATGCGGCAACGCCTCGGCATCGCGGCAGCCCTGCTCAAGCAGCCGAGCGTGTTGATCCTCGACGAGCCCAGCAATGGGCTCGACCCAGCCGGCATGCGCGAGGTACGCCAGCTGCTGCGCGCCCTTGGCGACTCGGGGGTCACCGTCCTGCTCTCGTCCCACCTGCTGGGTGAGGTGCAGCAGATCTGTGACACGGTCACCATCGTCAACCACGGCAAGGTTGTAGCCGCAGGCGCTGTTGCCGATGTCCTGAAGTCACGCTCTTCCGGAGCGCTTGCCGTCGGAGTCTCCGACGCCGGGCGTGCGATGACCGTGCTGCTAGAGGCCGGGTTCTCGGCCACGCTCGACGATGGGCGCATCGTCGTCGAAGGGGTAGCAGACGGAGCCGTGATCGTCGAGAAGTTGGCGGCCCACCAGTTGTACCCCTCGTGGCTGATGCCGGTGCAGGTCGATCTGGAGCAGGCGTTCCTCGAGCTCACCGACGATGGGGGTGTTGCCCCGTGAGCATCCCTACCCTTGAGCGCCGCCCGACGCACCACGCCGTACCGCTACTGCGGTCGGAGATCTCACGCCTGACCCATCGACGCCTCGCCCGGGTGCTTGCAGTGATCCTGCTCGGCGGAATCGTGGTCATCAGCACGATCGCCTTCTTCACGCACAGCAAGCAGGCCGGCACAACCCAGGAACAGCTGGGGAACAACCAGGCCGAGCAACAGCGGTACTGGCAGGAGTGTGCCGATTCCTCCCCCGACCCAGACCGTGCCGAGCAATTCTGCGGTCGCGAGCCTGCCACCCTGCCGCTGGAAAGGTTCGACTGGAACCAGGACGACCGCTACAAGGCGTACGAGGCTCTTCCCATCTCGCTGATCGGCGCGGCCATCGCCTCGGCCGGTGTGGCGTTTCTCATCGGTGCCAGCAGCGGCGGCGCCGAGTGGTCGTCGCGCTCGATGACCCTGCAACTGCTCTTCGAGCCCCGTCGGTTGCGGCTGCTATCCATCAAGTGGCTCGGCCTCTTGCTCTCGACCACGGTCCTCGCCGCCATCGCGATGGCGATGGCGGTCGGGTTCGGCGCCCTCACGGCGCAGATGCGCGGCACGTGGGACCAGCAATTCGCCCCGGTCGACGAGCTCCGAGACGACCTGGGCCAGACGATGCTGCTGATGGGACTTCGCGGATTGGTGCTCGTCGCCGCAGCGGCGACCATCGGCTACGCCATCGCCATGCTGGTGCGGAACACCGGAGCGTCGCTGGGAGTCGCGTTCGTGTACTTCGTCGTGCTCGAGAACGGAATCAGGTTCGCCTTCATGCGCCACGGTAGCGAGCCGTTCATGCTGAGCACGAATGCCGTGGCCTTCCTGTTCCCCGGTGGTCTAGAGGTCCCGGGCAAGGCGACAGGCCCTTACCAGGAGTCCACGAGCGTCGACCTCACCAACCTGCGCTCGTTCGTGACGTTGATGGTCTACACCGCCCTGCTGAGCTTGCCCGCTGCCTGGTCGTTCTCCCGGCGAGACGTCGGCTGACCCGCGTCGGCAGAATGTCACCATGACCTCCTCGGTCGCACTGATCCATTCGCCCTTCACCTCAGCCGTTGCGTGGGGAACGACACCGGAAGTCCTACGCGCTCAGGGCGTACAGGTCGCCGTCCCGGAGGTACTCGACGACGACGGGCCACCGTACGCATCACACTTCGTCGCACGGGTCGCCCAACAGCTGCAGGTGGACGCCCCAGGCGAGCACGTTGTCCTTGTCGGCCACGGTGGCGCCGGTCCGCTGCTGCCGCAGATCGCCTTCGCCAGGCATGCTTCCGGTTCTCCGGTTGCTGGCTATGTCTTCGTCGACGCGATGCTTCCACGAACCCTAAGGACAGCCACGCGCCTCGACCTCGCCGGAGTCGACGACCCGGTAGCTGCGGCAGAGCTGAGCCAGCGACTGACTGCCGGGCACCGTTACCCGGAGTGGACCGACGGCGAACTCGCCGCCACCGTGTCCGACCCCACCGACCGGGCCATGTTGTTGGCCGGGCTCCGGCCACGCTCGCTCGACTTCTTCACCGAGCCGCTACCGGTTCCCGAGGACTGGCCAGATGCCCCGTGCAGCTACCTGCAGCTGTCGGACGCCTACGCAGGCGTCGCCCGGACCGCTGCGCTGCGGGGCTGGAACGCGCAGCGGCAGGACGCCCACCACTTCTGGGCCCTCACCGACGCCCACGACTTCGCCACCGCGCTGATCGCCCTTCTCCCCGACTAGCAGCTAGCCCGCCGAGTGTCCCCTTCCGTGCCACTTCGTGGACGACGAGTGCGCCTAAAGACGTCCGCTGATCCGCGACCGACGCAACCGCTCGGCACGACGCAAGACGTCGGGCGGGAGAAGGTGGGTGCCCGCCACCAGAGCCCGGTAGGCGCGCCCCGGAATCGAGATCACCCTGCCGCGTCGCAGATCGTCCATGCCCCGCTGCACGACCGCGTCCACGTCGAGCCACCAGGTGTCGTTCGACCGGTCGATGTCGATGTTCGCGCGTTCGTGGAACTCGGTGCGCACGAACCCGGGGCAGAGTGCAAGCACTCGCACCCCGGTCCCATCGAGCTCGGTGGCGAGCCCCTGCGTGAAGTACGTCACCCAGGCTTTCGCGGCACTGTAGGTACTGAACGGGAGGAAGCTCGCCACGCTCGAAACGTTGATGATGACGCCGCTGCCGCGTTCTGCCATTCCCGGAGTCGCCGCACTGCACAGCCGCATGACAGGGGTGACCATGACATCGATCAGTGACTGCTCAGCGTCGACGTTCCCGCCCACGAAGCGCTGATTGATGCTGAACCCAGCATTGTTGACCAGGACGTCGACCGGCCGCTCGGTATCGCGCAGTCGTTCTTCGACCCGGCCGAGTTGGGCACGGTCGCCGAGGTCGGCGGCGATGACCTCCACCTGGACCCCGCCAGCGCGCAACGCAGCGCCAAACCGCTCGAGGCGCTCTTCGTCGCGGGCGACCAGCACCAGGTCGTAGCCGTCGGAGGCCAGTCTGCGGGCGAACCCCTCGCCGATTCCCGACGTCGGACCGGTGACCAGTGCGGTACTCATCTGGCCACCCTGGCACGATCTGACCATGACGACGACTGCGCGCGCCCGCGACCTCGGCATCGAGTTCGACGGCACCCCCGGACCACACAACGCCATCACCGATGTTCCCGGCGTCGAGGTCGGCTTCACCACGCTCATCGAGGGCGACGGTGCGCATGCTGTCCGCACGGGTGTCACCGCGATCCTGCCCCGCGGCAGAAGTGGCGTCGGAGATCCCTGCCACGCCGGCATCTACTCGATGAACGGCAACGGCGAGCTCACCGGCTCGCACTGGATCGCCGAGACCGGGCTACTGCACCTGCCCATCGGCATCACGAACTCGCATGCCGTCGGCCCGGTGCACCGCGGCATCATCGACTGGGTCATCGCCGAGCATCCCCTCGTCGCGTGCGAGTGGCTGCTCCCCTGCGTTGGCGAGACCTTCGACGGAGATCTCAACGACATCAACGGACGCCACGTCACCAGCGAGCACGCCACCACCGCACTGGAGGCGGCCTCCGGCGGCCCGGTCGCCGAAGGAAACATCGGAGGGGGCACCGGCATGAACTGCTACGCCTTCAAAGGCGGAACCGGCACGGCGTCGCGCTTCGTGAAGTACGGGGACGAGTCGTACACCCTCGGAGTGATAACACAGGCGAACTTCGGTGACCGCGTTGAGCTGACGATTCGCGGCGCGGCCGTGGGCAAGGAGATCCGTGACGACGACCCGTTCGCTCCGGCGAAGACACGCCCGCCGGGTGGTGGTTCGGTCATCGTGGTCGTCGCTACCGATGCGCCACTGCTGCCGC
>JANLWJ010000258.1:0-6157 GCA_031364455.1 Actinomycetes bacterium
CGCTCCCAGCACAGGCAGATACGAGTGACGTCATCCCCAGCAGCAACCCGATCGACATCACCCCACGGATTCTCGATGAGCAGGCCCGTTCGATCGTGCAGGTCGGCGACCGGATGGTGGTCGGAGGGAACTTCACGCAGATCCAGAACGCCGGAAGCTCGACGGTCATCGACCAGCCCTATGTGTTCGCCTTCGATCCGGTCACCGGCAAGATCGACACCGACTTCCTGCCGAGTCTGAACGGTGAGGTCACCACCGTGCTGCCGCACCCCGACGGAAACAAGGTGTGGGTGGCCGGAGCCTTCAGCAAGGCGAACGGCGACATGCACAGCCGCATCGTGCTGTTCAACCTCTCGACCGGCCAGGCCGTCAGCTCTTTCGACCCACCGGTGATCAGCGCCGAAGTGACGTCAATGGAACTGGTCGGTGGACGGCTCTACATCGGCGGCGATTTCGCCACCATCGGCAACGAGGCGCGAACCGCACTTGCCACTCTCGACTCAGGTACCGGCGCTCTTACGAATGCGATGAGCAGCACCATTGCCGGCACTTTGCAGCCCGGCAAGGGCGTCCCGTCGGTGAAGGCCTTCGACGTCTCGCCCAACGGTTCCCGGCTGGTTGCCATCGGGAACTTCGCCGAGGTCGACGGACAGGAGCGCGTCCAGCTGGCGATGTGGGACACCAGCGGCCAGACAGCAACTTTGCAGAACTGGGCGACGCAAAGGCTGGGCAACACGTGCAACCCGGTCTTCCCGACCTACGTCCGTGGCATTGACATCTCGCCGGATGGCAAGTTCTTCGTGGTGGTCACAACAGGCAGCTACCGAAGTGGCCAGCTTTGCGACACCGCCTCTCGTTGGGAGATGAAGGGGAGTGGAACCACGCGGACGCCGACCTGGGTCACGTACACCGGTGGTGACACGCTCACGGCTGTCGAGGTCACTGGCCCGATGGCCTACCTCGGTGGGCACATGCGCTGGCTCAACAATCCCTACAAGGGTGATGCCGCCGGATCGGGTGCGTGGCCCACCGAGGGCCTCGCCATCGTCGACACGCGCAATGGGCTGCCGTTCAGCTGGAACCCTGGCCGTGAGCGTGGCTTGGGTGTCTTCGACTTCCTCCCGACCGAGTCGATGCTCTGGGCGGTCTCCGACACCAACACGTGGGCCGGTGAGTTCCGCCAGCGTCTTGCCGGGTTCCCCTTTGCCGACGGGCTCGCGATCCCACCCGACGAGATCGGCCGGCTTCCCGGCGACGTCTGGCAGCTCGGGGCTGTCTCAGGAGCGGGGCCCGATGACCAACGCATCAGCGGGTTCGACGGCACCGCCGTTAACGTCCAAGTCACCGAGTCAGGGGATGCGAGCTGGGGTTCCGTCACCGGTGCTTTCGCCGTCGACGACAGCGTCTACGCAGCGTGGAGCAACGGCACCTTCACTGCGCAGTCGTTCGACGGAGCAAGTCTGGGCACGCCTCAGGTCGTCGACCTGTACGCCGGTGACCCATCGACGCCTGGCTACGCGAACAACTTCGTCAACGACCTGGCGTCGGTCACCGGAATGTTCTTCGACCCCGGCCGCGCGCGGATCTACTACACGATGCAGGGTTCCCCGGCGCTCTTCTGGCGCCCCTTCACTCCGGAGAGCCAGGTGGTTGGTGTCGCCCGGCGCACCCTGCCGAAGGCGGGCGAGCTGAGCCCGAAGCGGGTTCAGGGGATGTTCCTGACCGGGGGTCAGCTCTACTTTGCCGATAGAACGACCGGCGCCCTCAAGCGGATTGAGTTCGGGGACAACCGGCTTGTCGGCACCGCTGCCGTCGTCAACACCGCGGTCGACTGGCGCTCGAACGCTCTTCTCCTCTCCAGCCAGTGGGCAACGCTGGCCCCTAACGCGTTGCCCGTTGCTGGCTTCACCACCAGTTGCAATGGACTGACGTGTGACGTCGACGCATCTAACAGCAGCGACGCAGACGGTGGGATCGTCGACTACAGCGTGGACTTCGGAGACGGAACAGTGCTGTCTGGAGTGAACACCCAGCACGAGTACGCCGACGACGGGACGTACACCGTCACCGTGACTGTCACCGACAACCGAGGGGAGTCGGGCACCAAGTCGCGGAGCCTCAGCGTCGCACGTCCGGCAAACGTCGATCCGTCGGCAGCTCTGACCATCGACTGCTGGGGCCTTGACTGTGACGTGGACGCTTCGAGGTCCACCGACTCCGACGGAACTATCCTTTCCTACGACTGGGACTTCGGCGACTCATCGACCGGGTCTGGCGAGTCCGCGAACCACGTCTTCGCGGCGGGCGGCAGCTACACGGTGGCGGTAACGATCACCGACGACCGTGGTGGCGTTGACACGGCCAGTCAGACGCTCACGGTCAGCGCGATCCCGACGTCCATCGCCTTCCGGGCTGCGGACAGCACCGACGGTGGAAACGGAAACCTGCCATCGGTATCGGTTCCGGCGGCGACACAAGTCGGCGATCTCATGCTGCTCCTCATCAGCAACGGGACAGACCGAACGGCCGACACACCCAGTGGGTGGAATGTGTTGGGGGTCCAGTCTGACGACGAGCTGCGTACGCAGGCGTTCTGGCGCCTTGCCTCAGCTGCGGATCTCGGAACGGTGGTCAGCGCCCGACTCCGCGATGCCGCGGGCGTCGGTCAGGCCGCCCCGAACACCGCCACGATTGCGGTCTACTCAGGTGTTGACACGCCACCCGTGGTCGACTCGAGCTCTGCGGCCGAGCCGACAACGATCAACGCGGGAGTGCCAGACCACACGACACCGCAGATCGTGGTACCGGCCGACGGCCAGTGGCTGGTGTCCTACTGGGCCGACCGCACCGCTTCGCTAACAACGGCATGGACTGCTCCCGGCGGCGAGACGCTTCGGGCCGAGGAGTACAGCAGCGGTAGCAACTCACGTGTCACCACGCTCCTGACTGATGGTGGTGGCCCCACCTTGGCCGGAACCAGGGGCGGGTTGACCGCAACAGCCGACGGCCCTTCCCGGAAGGCCACGATGTGGTCGATCGTGCTGCGCAGTCAGTAGCGAGATCTCGCCGGTGAGCAGCGTGGTCGCGCTCCTCCGTTCCGCTCACCCTGGCCCAACGGTCGCCGTCACATCAATCGCGGTTCTGCTTGGTGTGTCAGCAGATCTCAGCGGCGCCCTCCTGCTCCTCGTCGGAGCCACGGTGCTCGTAGGCCAGCTCTCGATCGGTTGGTCGAACGACTGGCTGGACGCCGAACGTGACGCGGTCGCCGGTCGGGCGGACAAGCCGACGACGAGCGGATCGGTGGCACCATCGACGCTGCGTTTCGCCGCGCTGGGCAGTGGTGCGGTGTCGGTGCCGTTGTCACTTCTCGCTGGCTGGGGCGGTGCCTGGCACCTGCTACTGGTGGTGTCCGGCTGGGCCTACAACCTCGGACTGAAGAAGACGGCCTGGTCGCCGGTGCCCTATGCGGTGGGGTTCGGAGCCCTGCCGATATACGTCATCACGGTCGGGAGCATCGCCGCGCAGTGGTGGTTGCCGGCAGCTGGAGCGCTACTTGGCGTGTCGGCTCATTTCGCGAATGCAGCACCTGATGTTGCCCAGGACCGCGAGCTGGGGGTGTTGGGTCTGCCACAGCGGATCGGTGCCCGTGCATCGCTAGCTGTCGCACTGGTGCTCCTCGGCTGTGTCGGCTGGGTGCTGCTGACTCAGGCGGGCCTGCGTGGACTGGCGCTGGCGCTGGGCATCCTTCTGGTGGTGCTTCCGTTGATCGCTGGCTCGGTTCTTGTTGTGCGTGGGCGGATTGGCAGGCCCGCCTTCACGATGGTGATGGTGGCGGCAGTGGTCGACGTCGTGCTGCTTGTTGTTGCTGCATAACGATTTCAACAGGGGTCCTAGGACCCCTAACCCAAGATCGTCATCTGGGGTACGGTCACCCTGCCGACACGGGGGCATGAGGTCCACGTGCGGTCGTCTACTGGGGGTCGACGTGCTTAGTCGCCGACTGTTCTCTGCCGCGATCGTCTCCTCGTTGGGTGCGGCCATGCTCTTACCGACCACGGCCGGAGCCGACAGCACCACCTTCCCGCCTGCGATCGATGCCATCGTGCACGGCGACCTCACTGAGTTCCAGTGGATGCTGCCAGCGGTGAACGCCGCAGAGGCGCACACCGAGGCGACAGGTGTCGGCGTCACCGTCGCAGTCATCGATACCGGCGTCGATGCGACGCACCCCGACCTCGAGGGCCAGGTTGTTCCTGGTGCCTTCATCCAGCGCAACGAGACTACCGACAAGCTCGAGCTCGTTCCGGCTACGACGGTCGAAGAGACCTCCGACGACTGGTACTTCCACGGTACGCACGTCTCCGGGATCATCGCCGGCGACGACGACGGTAACGGGATCACCGGTATCGCGCCTGATGCCAAGATCATGCCGATCCACACCTTCCCGCGTCGCGAGTGGATGGGAGCCATCCAGTTCTGGAAGATCGTCGCCCAGTCGATTGACTACTCAGTCGAGCAGGGCGCCGATGTGATCAACATGTCCCTGGGTGGTCAGTCCAGCGGCATTGTGCCGACCGACGACAGCGCGAAGTACCTCGAGGCGATCGGGATGCTCTGCGACGCCGTGGACAACGCCAAGGCGGCGGGCACGGTGGTCGTGGCCTCGGCTGGTAACAGTGGTGACTGGGGCAACCCCGAGAACGTCCCGGCATCGTGTGACGGTACTTTCACCGTCGCGGCGCTGGCGCCGACCCTCAACCGGACCTACTGGTCGTCCTTCGATGCCGCGGTCGACATCGCGGCGCCAGGCGAGGATGTCCTGTCAGCAGACTCCACCGTTGCTGATCGGTCATCGACGCCGCACGTGTTCGCCAGTGGCACTTCGATGTCGTCGCCGGTGGTAGCCGGTGTTGCAGCACTGGTCCTTGAGCAGCACCCCGGCTGGACGCCGGACCAGGTCCAGGACAAGATCACCTCGACAGCCAAAGACCTAGGTGTTCCCGGGCGTGACCCCAACTACGGGTGGGGGATTGTTGATGCGGCCAACGCTGTTGGCGCTGTCGCACCGACACCAAAACCGCAGAACTTCTTCGCTACCTGGTACGAACCCGCATGGGGTGGCAAGAACGGCGAATCGGTAATCGGCTGGATGACCCCGTCAGCTGACGCCGTCACCGGCTACACCGTCGAGGTCCACACCGACACCACGATGTCGACCTACGACGTCGACGGTCAGACGGTACGCGCCGATGTCCTGCTGCCACCGGGGGCTTGGTACACGGTGACTGCACACACCACGTCTGGTGACGTGATGTCATATCCGCAGTCCCGCTACTCGCGTGACGCTGGTGACCGTCCGGCGAACCTGCGCGACGCCTCGATGAAGCGCGATGGCGACACCATGACCTTCCAGTGGGACCGTCCAAGGGACAAGGAAGATGTCGACGTCATCCGCGCCTACGTCGGTATCAATGGGAGGGGTGTCTCAAAGAAGATCAAGATCGACCAGAGTCAACCGTTCCCGACGAGCATGAAGGTCGAGTTGCCCAAGCGTGCACGTTGGTCCGATGCATACGGCTACCTGGTTCTGTACAACAAGGACGCCGATGGCAAGACGGTCGGCGTCAACGGGATGCGGATCAAGAAGCCGTCGCCGGCGATCTACGGTTCGCACGTCAAGTCGATCGACAAGGCTGGCGCCAGGGCTGTCGAGGTGACTGGTGCGATGAGTCGCCTCAACGAACAGCGCGTCTGCGGCAAGAGCCGCTGTTCGGGCGAGTCCGCAGTCCTGGTCATCGACCGGGGCAAGACGAATGAGCGGATCGACGTGCTCTTCACCTCTCGTGGCGTCTTCCACGCGATGGTGGGCGTCGACCGTGGTACCGATGCGCTCCGCCTCCGGATCGAGGGACCGAAGGGTCTGGGTAGCGGGCCGTTCGCCAAAATCCAGGTCGGCGGCGGCGACGGCGGCAACGGGTGTCGCGGCTGCTAATCAGCCGCGACACATTGCCTGCCGCAGGTCAGAGCAGGAGGAGTGGGAAGACCTCCATCGACACTGCCATCGGCACTCCGAGCTGAGTACCGGCTTGCCGGGCCATCCCCTCAAGCATCTCGGAGGGATCGGGAGCGTCGGGCCCGAGGCCGGCGAGGTACGCAC
>JANLWJ010000300.1:0-1859 GCA_031364455.1 Actinomycetes bacterium
GATGGCCGCCGCCGGACTCAATCCACGAGTCTGTGCATCGGACAACGCAGAGGTGACGAATCTCTCAAGCACGGCTGCAAGCGCCCCGCCATCGGGCTTCGTTCGCGTCGAGAGGTTGCGCATCAGCTCCTGATAGAGCGACTTCGCATGGCCTCCAGTCGATTGGAGCCTGCGGTCTGGCGTCAGGTCGGCGTGCGCGGTAACGAGCTTGCGCTCCATTGCGACTGCGCGAATCAGGCTCAGGAAGAAGGTCTTCCCCGAGCCATAGCTGCCGATGACGAGTCGAAAACTCGCGCCGCCGTCCTCCACGCGCGCGAGATCGTCGAGCAGAGTTTTGACCTCGGCGTGTCGCCCGACCTGGATGTGGTGCTGGCCCCTTCGAGGAACAACGCCGGCGCGCAGCGATTGCAGTACGGCGTCGCGATCCTTGGGCCGAATGGTCGTTTCGCTCGTCACTTCAAGATTCCTTCAAAGACTGCCATGTCGATCTCGATCGGGTCTTCACCTTCGCAAAGGGGCGCATCGCAGACTTCGAAAGCCAGCTCGTTCAGCACTTCGAGCGCTCCATCGGGCATGAGGTCTTGGGCGGCGGCCAGCCGTTCGTATTCCTCCCGAGTCCATGCCGGACGCGCTCCCAGCGCGCGGATGAACCGCGAGTGCTTTGCGTCGAGAGTGCGCACAAGGTCTCCGCTCGGCAGTGCGGTGGTGGATTGGCCCGGCATGGGCACATCATCCGCTGGCGCAAGGATCTCACCAAGTATTGCTGCAACCTTCGCAGACTCCTTGATCTTGGCTTCGACGGCAGCCATGTCGAGCGGCCGTGCGCGAGGGGCAGAAGGTGTTGCGGCTTGCCGCTTGGATCCGACCGGAATTGCGTAATCGGGCCCTGCAGGCGTGCTGGCCGGAATGCGCGCAAGGACATCACCGCCAGGTGCAATCATGGAGTGGATGGATTCGTGGACCTTCGACGGGTCGAGGCCGAGAAGCCCAAAAATCTTTGTCAGCACCTTAACCTCGCCAGGATCGACGCGGCCATCCGCAAGGGCCACGCTGACGACAAATCGCGCGGCGTCGTTGCGTTGATCGTCGCTGAGGCACTCGACGCGCTTTTTCATCCTCGCAAGGTCGGGCGGTGACGCACCGAGCCATTCGACGTAGGCCGCAAGCCGCCGTCGCTCCGGCTGGGTGAGCTGCAACGCTGCGGCGATGTGGTCACGCAGGGCGCGTTGCTCTTCCGCGCTGAATGAGTCATCGGATTGCGCGACGCACCCCCCAAGTTGCAGCATCAGAGCTGCAGCGGAATAAGAAAGAGATGGCGCTCTGGGGTCAGAGGCTTCGGCCCGGAAAACGACGACCTTACTGTCCGCCTCGATCGTTGGCCCTCCAAAGCGCGTGTCAGGTTCGACTGCGAATCCGGCGATCTCAAGAACTCGAAGCAGTTCAATGTTCGAAGCCTTCGTGAGTTTGATTCCCTGAGGAGGCAGCCACGCGCTGAAGATTTCTCCGGCCCTGATCGTTCCAAGGCCAGAGTCAGAGGTCACCCCTGCGAGCCGCTCCCGAAGTGTGACGAGTTCTGGGGGGGAGTGGGTTGCGAGGAGCTCTGGCGGCAGCGAAGAAATCAGTTGCGCCGAGCTTGCGGCCGTCGAGTCCTTGCCGCGCAAACGGCTGAGCGCCTCGAGGGATTCGCAGCATTCTTCAGCGAGGGAAAGCAGTGTCCTGCGAGGCTCGACGAGCGAAGTGACATCGGGCACTGAGCAAGTTACCGGCATACCGCGCGGAAACGACGCGCTCGCTGCCGTGTAGCTCGCTCTAACTTCTGTTTTGCAAGCCTTCAATGGAAGGCCGTCCCCATGCCGCGC
>JANLWJ010000306.1:0-2985 GCA_031364455.1 Actinomycetes bacterium
GCCTGCGTGATGTCAACGGTAGCAGCGACACAGTCGGTCTTTCCGGCGCACCCTTGGCCGCTGGCGGCAGCATGACGGTGGCCGTTGCTGGCGCAAACGGCCCGAACGTTCAGGTCAATGACACGGCCTTCAAGGTCAACATCGTTGCAGGCGACCCATCGAACGGCTCGGCATCGACGCTGACTGTTTCCAACCTTGAGGTGAACACCGCGAAGGCCCCCATCGGGCCTGTAACGTTGTCAGCGGTGGTCACGTCAGGTGCTGGAAGCGCTACGGAGTACATATCTCCAGGTCGCGTTGGGGTAGCCAACGTTGGTGGGAACACATCGACGTCGTCTGCTGGTAAGCCAGCTCTAGTTGGGAACACAGCGAATCAGGTGGCCGCGAACGTCACCGTGTCTGTGGCTGCCGGATCGTTGCGTCACGGAGACACATTCTCACTGCAGACTCAGCCGACTGGCGTGACGTTCACCCCGACCGCCCCTCCGCCAGCGACAGTCACCAGTGGAAACTTGGTTCTGCAAGCCTCGACGGCGACCGTTGACGTTACCGGCACTACCGCGACGTGGAAGGTCGAGACAGCAAACTCCTCTGCATCTACGGTCGTGCTAGGGCCGATTAACTACGATATCGCCAGCGGGGTACCCGCCGACACTGCGGTCACGGTTCTTGCATCCGGCGACGCGGGTAGCGCCTTCACCTCCGAAATAGTGGCTAACGCTGTGATTGACCCGACCCCCAGTGTTGGCAGCTTCGTTGCGAGTACACCGACTCCGAGTGTCAACGGGAGCCCGTACACCGGCGCTGATGTGACCTTCACCGAGACCGGTTCGGGGTCTACTGCTGCCGGTGACAAAATCGTCTTGATCAGTCCGTACGCGACGCAGATTGCTGCATACCGCACCACTTTCACTGCCGTGCCGACTGTCTCAGCACCGTCGAACGGAATGGTGTTGGGAACCCCGACGGTGAATAACTCGGCACAGGTGGTGCCCACCGCGAACGGTCTCATCACTGCGCCGGCGCAGACGGTCGTTTCGATCCCGGTCGTTACCGCCAGCAGCACCGGACCCTCTTCCTTCACGATCTCCGGCATCGGCTACAAGGCAGGGTCATTCGTGCCGCCCGGGGCATTCGTCCTGGCCGGAACCGTGCAACGGAACAGCTCTGCCGTTGGCGGGAACCAAGTCGTCGACTTGGTGAACACCTACAACCTAGGGACGACCAGCGCAACCACTCCACCTAACGCATCGTTCACCCAAACACCTTCGGCTCTGACCAACCTCGACTACGCGACGTTCGGGTTCGCCTCCGACCAAGCAGACACCACTTTCGCGTGCGCCTTGGACGGCCATCTCATCAGCCTCAAGTGCTCCAGCCCAAACACCGTCGCCGGACTGGCCAGCGGGTCCCACACATTCAGCGTTGAGGCGTTCAACGCAGCCGGCTACTCCAGCGGGCCACTCTCCTACACCTGGACGATTGATGGCACCGCACCGAGCGCGACGGTCGCGTTGCCGACCAGCGTCACTGCACCGGTGACGGTTTCCTTCAGCGAACCGGTCAACCACATCAGCGCCACGACGATGACATTGTCAGTCGTAGAGGCTGGGACAACGACTCCATCAGCACTCGGGTACACCCTGTCATGCATCAGCGGGAACTCAGCGCCGGAGCCATGCTTAGCAAGTAGCACCTACACAAAGGTTCTGGTCCAGTCTGACGCCAATCTGATACCGGGCCAGCACTACGTTCTCGACCTCAACCCCGCCACGGTCAGCCCGGAGATCGGTGATGAAGCTGGCAACCCCGTCGCTTCGACCACGCAAAACTTCCGTGGACCCTTAACAATCGATGAGACCGCTGCTGGCACAGTTCCGGCTTGGCGCAAAGCCTCGGCCAAAGGCGCTTCCGGTGGCTCCTACGCCGTCGCCCACCTCTCTGGGGAAACGGCTGACTTTTCATTCACCGGTCCATCCGTGACCTGGCAAACCGCGACTGGACCAACACAAGGCAAAGCAAAGGTATATGTCGACGGGGCGCTGAAGACGACAGTCAACAACTACGCCAGTAGCATGCATTACGGCATCGCTCGGACTGTCAGCGGCCTTACTGACGGATCTCACACACTTAAGGTCGTCACTAGCGGCGTGAAGGGATCCAAAGCCGGAACCGACACCCAAGTCATCGTTGACGCCTTCATCGTTGGTGGTGTCAAGACCGAACAGACCGTCGCAACCTACACCTGGCGGCGGATTGCAGCCAGCAGCGCCAGCGGTGGCACCTACGCCGTGGAAGACCTTGCCGGGGCGACATACTCCATGACCTTCCGGGGGACCGCAATCACGTGGCGCACCGTCAGCGGCCCAACCATGGGCAAAGCATCTGTCTACATCGACGGCGCCATCAAAACCACCTACAACAACTACTCCGCCAGCAGCCGCTACAAAGACCTCACCATCCCCAACCTCTCCGACGACATACACACCATTAAAATCGTCGTCCTTGGCCAGCACGTCAGCAGCGCAACCGGTAGCAACATCGCCGTCGACCAATTTCGCGTCACATAAGTGCGGAGCTGCCCATTTGCAAGTCGGCCCGGGGGCCGTAACCGCACGCCGGCGCGACATCACCAAGGTGTGAGGTATCCGCATTCACGAGTCCACCGGCTAACGGGTAACCAGTGGGAGCCCACAGGGACGCCCAGGTGACGAGCGTACGGTAGAGGGTTTCCCGACCTGATCCGCGTACAACATCAGTCTGTGGCGAGTAACTTTGCGCGGCACAGACTGACCACTAAGCACGTCTGCGGTTCGTTTTGTAGATCGTCCGATGGCTGCGGAGACCTCACTCAACGGTCGCTGCCTTGCCAGCGTGAGCACTTCATCCCACGTCAGGTCCTGGGGTTCCGCATACGTCATGAGGAGGCGATCAGCGTCGGAGAAGTCGGCGAGACCGGTTGCTCGGTCGTCGATCCGGTTCGCC